>JANQOC010000187.1 GCA_028279265.1 Hyphomicrobiales bacterium | reverse complement strand
TGCAGTTGACGCAGATTGTCCTGGTTTGTCTTGAGCTGAGCTTCCGTTTTGTTTTGCTCGTCCGCCAGATCCTTTTTGAGTTGGTTCAAGGCAAGCTGGGCGACGGTTTGTTCCGACGCGGCAGACTGTAGTTTGTCTTGCAAATCAGCAACTGTTGCTCTGGCTTCCTCAAGCTGGTTGCCGAGCTGTTGTTCTTGTTCGCGGGTTGCCTGTGCTGATTGTTCCAGTTCGGCATATTTTTGCTCAATCTCGGCAAGGGATGCACGAGCCGTATCGAGTTGTTGAGCGAGCTGTCGGTTCTGGTTTGCAGCCTTATCCCGGGCTGCTTGGAGGGCCGTGAGACTCCGGGACTGTTGTTCAACCTCATTTCCAAGTTGCTCTGACCGGTTGCGTTCGGCCTGCAACTGATCGCGCAGATCGGTCAGGGACTGGCGGCTTTCTTCAAGGAGTTTTACCTCCTGCGAAGCACTGATATTCGGTTGAGGCGTAACATTCAGTTGTCCGGAGTTGAACGCCCACCAGCCGCCCCAAAGAAGGCCTATAAGGGCAACGCCGATGACTGCCGAATGAAATTTCCAGTAACGTCCAAAAAGCTGGAGGGGCAGGGGAAGGCTCGCATACTCACGGTCTCCGAAACACCAGAGGTGGCCGTCGATATCCCGGCAAAAATAATATCTGCCGCCAAATCCGTCTTCTTCAATTTCGGCGTCGATTTGGGCACCAGCCGCCTGTGCCCGGGCAAAGTGTGCTTCAATATCATCTACTGTGACATAGCAGGTTTGCGTACTCGCCCAGTTTGTCTCTTCCGGTTGCACGAGAAGGGACTTGAATGCTTCGCCGCCGGAAGGAGCTACGAGTACAAACCTGTCAGCAAGATTCAGTATGACATAGTTTATCGTATCGTCCGCTTCCTTCTGGATATCGTGCTCGGAAAATCCGAAAGCCTGACACAGCCAATCGGCTGCACCTCGGACATCCCGATAACGGAGAAGGGGGGTTATGGAAGGTATCTGAGCCACAATTATTTTTACGGCAGGTACGCAAACATTGCGCGCGCCCTAGTTAAGCCGCACTCGCCGCTCGTTTGGGTTTGGATCCGGCTGCGATACCGGAAGAATTGTCTTCCAGGGTTCGCGTTGTTCCTTCGGACTTCGGATCCTCGGATCGCCGCAGGCTGCCGTCGAAAACCGTTCCCATCTCGATGGCGATATTCTGATGGAAGATATCACCACTGATGCGGGCCGTTTTATGCAGGGAAACGCTCATGCTGCGGATCGAGCCCTCGACCTGTCCATGGACAATGACTTCATCCGCGAGGATGTGCCCTTTGATATTGCCGTCCTGGCCGACAACAAGTGAGGTGCAGTCCATGTCTCCGTTTATGGTGCCATTAACAATGAGCTGATCCCGGGACGAGACATCACCGGTTATGGTAATGGCCTCACTGATCACGCTCTGAGTCACATCCGCCGCCTTGACTTTGTCCGAAGTGTCCGCAGATTTGCCAGACTGTGCAGATCCCGTGCTTGATTGGTTGCCGGGCTTTGCTCTGGTTTCGGATTTAAACATCGATAAGCCTCCAAAAAATGCTATAAAAAATGGAATAAACGTCTTCGCGGATATTACACAGGTCATGATTTGACCTACGAATTAAGTTTTCTCATGGTAAAGAGTTTGGGGTGGGATGACCGTTAACGGTAACCGCCGCTGCATCTTAACGATGTATGCGCGGCGGGATTTCGATGGAGGCAACATGAAGCCGCAGAAAAAAGAGAAGACGCTGGATAGGTAGAGAAAAGAGACGCAAAGTAAATCGGTCGGTTAACTACATTCTGCCTTGAACCATACAATCCGAACAAATCATACTAAGAGTAGCTGCATATTAGGGGATCCGCGAACATGGGATTTTATCTGCGGATTTCATTTAAAGAATTTTGATTGAAGGACCTAGGGGTTGAAATGTTTAATTCGACGGAAACATCTGGTGATAGACAGTCAGAGACAGGACAAGATGCCGGAACAGCGCCGCAACAGGCTGCAGAACCCAGTGTAATCTCGGAAGATTTCACAATCACCGGATCTATTGAATCCCAGGGATCGATTGTCGTCGAAGGCAAAGTGCAGGGCGATATCAATTGTAAGAAAATTCGCATCGGTGAAACCGGTGTTGTCGAAGGCGCGCTGACGGCCGAGGAAATTGACATATTCGGCACCGTAGAAGGCACGATATCAGGCGCTCAGGTTTCCTTGCGTCGAACGTCCAAAGTCGAGGCTGATATCTACCACGAGCTTATCGAGCTCGAGATGGGAACGGAATTCAGCGGCGTACTGAAGCGTTCCGATAACTCTGAAAATTAAACCGGCTGAGCCCGAATTTCCCCCTCGCGGACTTTCCCCACTTCCCACACAGCTGTTACTCTTCGACACGGCCGGATTGCCTGATCCGGTTTGATGGCGTTCGGCCCCCTGTGTTATACACCGCGTGAAATCCGGAGAAGCAAAAACAAGGAGAGATATCAATGAGCGAAACCAAGGGCCGACTGGAGAGAGGTTTTGAGAAGCTCAAGGAAATGGGACGGGAAGATACGTTGCTCGATCAGAAAGAGCTCTATCCCGATCTTTACGAATTGACCGTCGGGCATTTGTTTGGCGATATTTGGAATCGGCCTCACTTGAGTTTGCGGGAAAGGCAACTAATAACGCTTGCGGCGAATATCGCGTTGTGCCGACCCCATGGAAACCATTCGCATTTCCGCAGTGCTCAGCACATTGGTATTTCCAAGGAAGAAATTTTTGAAGTCATTATCCAAACCGGCGCCTATGCAGGTCAACCGACCGTGGCACTTGCAACAGCTCAGTTCAAAGAGGTTCTGGATGAAGATGCGGCGAAGTCTGAAGATGGGGACACAAAGTAGATTTGGTATCGGCACACCAACAGGTCTGAAGCTGATCCGTTTTATTCAAGCGGACCGCGTATATCGGCGATGATTTGGTCGGCGGGAGTCGCCTCGAGCATCCGACCGTTGCGTCCCAAATTGTGTATATCTACTTAAGTCACTATGAACGGGCCGGACATTTTCGGAAATAGACCGTTCGTGGCAGACGGGCGGATGTCGTTCTTTTCCTCGAAAAGGTTCCCTAGAGATTTCGGAGGACCATCACCGAGCAATGAGCGTGGCGTACCACCCGTGCCGCCGTTGTCCCGATAAGATGATCGGTAAATTCGGGTTGATGCGATGCCATTACAATCAGGTCGACATCGGCCTCTTCCGCCCAGGTCAGAATCTCGATATGCACACTGCCAATGAGAACGATTTTTCCTGCCTTATCGGCAATTCCGAGCTCACTAGCAATTTCTTCCAGTTGTTGCAGTGCTTTTTCCTGCGATTCCTGTGACTGTCCTTCCGGAATGAATGCTGAAGCATATCCCGGTATAGGCGGCAGTACGTGCAACAGAGTCAGTTTGACGTCCTCCGCCTGTCCAATTTTCATGGCCGTTTTTATGAGTTCTTTTCCTTGTTCAATCTGACCTAAATCTATGGGTACCAGAATATTCTTGTACATTTCATACTCCTATGGCTCGCGAGAGCTTATTCGAAACTGATATGTTAACTCGAGTGCGAACGGACTCATAACGCTCGTAAAAAGGGCTAGTGATCAGGTTTAAGAATTATTTTTGCGGCTTGTACCATACCGTTTTTAACATCTGAAAAAGCCTTGGCTCCGTCTTCCAGCGGCCGTTGCTCTGCCCAATTCAAGTCACCGAGGTCGCCTTGAAATATTGCCTTGGCTGTTGCTCGGAAATCAATACTTGAATAGGTATATGTTCCGATAAACGTAATTTCCTGAAGCGTCATTCGACGAATATCGAGCCCGCCTTCAGCCGCACCAAGCCCGATGTGCACAATGACCCCGCCCGGTTTTGCAGCCCCTGATGCAATTTTTCGTGTTTCGGCGTAGCCAACGGCGTCAATGACGAGTTCATAACCTGAATCTGTCTCGACAGCATCGGGTGCAACCACGTTTAATTCCGTGGTTTCGCAGAGAAATGAACGGCGAATTTCATTGGGTTCCGATACGGTTATATTGTGCGCGCCAAAACACTTTAATGATAGCGCCGCACCAACACCGATAGCGCCTCCACCGATAACCAGGACATTTGAGTCTTCGAGATCCGATTGCAAGGTGGAATTGGCGAGGCGCGCCGCATGCCATCCGCAGGCAATAGGCTCCGCCAGACAGGCACGCTCCGGTGAAACACCTGTGGGAACCTCTATGAGATTGGAAGCAGGAATGGTTATGAATTCCGCAAAACCACCTTCGCGTGGGGGCATCGAGATAATTTGCCGTTCGGGGCACAGATTTTCGCGTCCCGTCCTACAGGCCCGACAGTTTCCGCAAGTGACCAGTGGGTTTACCGTGACAAGTTTGCCATCCAGCGGGCCACCAACGACATGGCCGGCAACCTCATGGCCCAGGATTAACGGGGCCGGGCGCCTTTCGTCATGGCCAAGGTAAGCATGCATGTCGGATCCGCAGATACCGCAGGAGGAGACTTTGATCAAAACCTCATCTTCCACCGGCACGGGATCATTGACATCACGTATCTCAAGCTGTTCAGGGCCGACATATACCAGGGCTTTCATTTTGCAGAATATCCCCCGTCAACAAAGATCGTCTGACCCGTGATATAATTTGAAGCGTTGGAACAGAGAAAGAGCAGGGGACCTTCGAGATCTTCCATCGTACCATTGCGACCTATGCAAGTTCGTTGGGACTGTTCGTCTGCAAGATTTTGTTTTGAAAAGATCGGTTCCGTCAGCTTTGTGGGAAAAAAACCGGGTGCCAGGGCATTTGTGAGTATCCCATATCGGGACCAGGCCTCGGCCATAGCCCGCGTTAACTGTTCAATCCCGCCTTTGGTGGCGCCATAAGCAATGCCATCAGGAAAGGCGCGACGTGACTGAAGGGAAGCAAAATTTACGATTCGCCCCCATTTTTTGGCTTTCATTCCGGGGACAAGGGCCTGTGCCAGAAAAAATGGGGCATTGAGATTCAACTGAATAGTCTGATCCCACTCCTCCTGTGACACAATATCCGCGGGTCGTCGAAGATTCACCCCAGCGGCATTGATAAGAATATCCGGAGCGCCGAAAGGAGCCGTCACTTCCTTTATTACTTTTGGAAACTCCTCCCTTTTACAGAGATCAGCAGAGACAATTGCGGTTTCACCATGACCGGATTCCTGCCAGGCTTCCAGTTCTTCTCTGCTTCGCGCAATGCCAATTACACGAGCGCCGCGGTTTGCAAGAATTGTAGCAGTTGCCCTTCCAAGCCCGCTACTTGCTCCTGTCACACAGACCACGTAATCCTTGACTTCAAACAAATTGCTATGTGCCTCTGAGGTCGTTTTGCTCATTCGTCGATTTGCAGATTGAAAGATTGATCCGGGTAGTATTTTGCAAGACGGATATCCGCCGTTCGGGCGTGGCCTTCCATTCCTTCCAAACGCGATATGCGCGCCGTTGCCTCGGCGATTGGTTTAACCCCTTCAGCGTTGGCGCGCTGCCAGGTAACAATCTTCATGTATTTATGTACGGAAAGACCTCCCGTATAGCGTGCGGCCCCTGAGGTTGGCAGGACGTGATTTGGTCCCGAGGCTTTGTCACCGAATGCCACGGTGGTGTGTTCCCCCAGGAATAGTGAACCATAACATTTCAGGCGCTTCAGAAACCAGTCGAGGTCCTCCGCCTGAACAGACAGGTGTTCGGGGGCATAAGTATCGGCAACAACGGCCATCTCTTCCCGATCATCACAAACAATAATTTCCGCAAAATCACGCCAAGCCGCTTCTGCATTATTTCGATTCAGTTCCGGCAAGTCGGCAATAAGCTGCGGAACGCGTGTCATCGTGTTGTCGGCCAGATCCCGATCCGTTGTCACCAGCCAGACAGGTGAATTGTAACCATGTTCGGCCTGGCCAACGAGATCGGCGGCCACCAATTCCGGGTCCGCAGTTTGATCTGCGATAATCAAGCTGTCAGTGGGACCTGCAAACATATCAATGCCCACTTGACCAAACAAAATGCGCTTGGCTTCCGCCACAAACTGATTTCCGGGACCAACAAGAATATCCGACTGGGGAAGGTTGAACAGACCAAATGCCATGGTCGCGATGGCCTGGACTCCCCCCAAAGCGAGAATTTTATCGGCCCCGCAAATGCGCGACGTATAGATGATTGCCGGATTGATACCGATGTTCGGTCTTGGCGGAGAACAAACAGCGATATGTTCGCACCCGGCCACCTTTGCGGTCGTTACGGTCATTATCGCCGAAGCGATATGACTATAGCGGCCACCGGGGACATAGCAGCCGACCGATTGGCAAGGTATAGATTTCTGGCCGGCGATCAGTCCCGGTACGATCTCGATTTCCGTATCCGAGATGGTACTTTTCTGTGCTTCGGCGAATTTTCGCACATTGTCGCGCGCAAAACGAATATCGTCTTTTAGATTTTCCGGGATTGCTTCAGCGGCTTTTTCGATCTCATCTTCCGTCAAAAAAATGTTGCCATCATATTTATCAAATTGTTTGGCGTATTTTTCGACGACGGATTCACCGCCGGAGCGAATCTCTTCCAGGATGTTCTCGACGAGTTCACTGACATCATTCGCGTCCGCGACTGATGTCTTACTCGCCTTTTTTAGATATTCGGTCGGCATTGCGCGATTTCCACCTTTAGACTGTGCTTAAGAAAACAGTTGAGATTGTGGGTAAGTAGGCAATCATCAAAGTCACAATAAGCATAAAGAAGACAAAAGGAACAGCTCGAGATGCGATCTTGAGTATGGATTCACCCGTTAATCCGGAGACAACGAAAAGATTCAATCCCAGGGGTGGTGTAATAAATCCGACTCCTAACGCCGTGATCATCATGATGCAGAACTGAATGTCATTCATCCCGATCTGATCAGCCAGCGGTTTTAAAATTGGAGCAAGGATAACAATGTTGGGCGTGGTTTCCATTACGCAACCCGCTGCGATCAGAATTCCGATCATCAGTAGGATCAGCAGATAGTAATTGTCGGTTAGGGATGTAACCGCAAATACAAATCCTTGTGGGACACCAAGGGCAGCCAGTGCCTGGGCGAGGGGCAGGGACATAGCGATAATCGGCAAGATTACCCCGTTGACCTTGGCGGAACTGACCATCATTGAGGGAAAATCCCGGAGTTTCAGCGTCCCGAGAATAAAGCCCAATATCATGGTCACAACGACAGCTGTCGCACCCGCTTCCGTGGGAGTGAGCCGTCCAGAAAAAATTCCGTAAAAAATAATTCCCGGAACGAGAAACGCGTACCAGCCGCTTTTCAGCGCCGCCAACAAATTTCCGAACCACTCAGAAAAGGTCATTAAACCGCCGGCTTCGTAAGCATGTCGCCTATTCACAACAATATTGGTGACCAAAATGGAACCCAGTATAAGTAGACCGGGGATTAGGGCCGCCTGAAACAGAGTTGAAGCGGAAATGCCGAGAACGAGACCTATAACAATATAAGCGATGGACGGAGGGATCAGGATTCCGGTACAGGCGCCTGCGGCAACGAGGGCGCAAGCATAGGGACGCGGATAACCGCTTTCGACCAATCGATCGATTGTCATCCGTCCCACGGCAGCGGCACCAGCAGCATCGGAACCTGAAATGGCTGAGAACATACCGCAAACCAAAACCGTTGCAGATCCGAAACCACCTCTCGCCCATCGTGTTAAAGCGTCAGCGACGTCGAGGAATTTCCGGCTCAGACCTGTTCTGACCAGCACGTCACCGGTCAGTATGAAGAGCGGAACAGCCGTTAGTGCAAAATGATCGATGCCGTCAAAAAGAGATTCACCGAGAAGTGATAGGGGGAGGACTCCCGATATGGAAAGCATTGCGATCGCACTGACGCCGATTGCCGCCCATACGGGAACTGCAAGTGCGATCAGGGCTAAGAAAATTATGACGGGGCCATAAAAACTCCAACCGAGTTCTACGACGGGTTGTTGTAAATGTTGCCAAAGCATAGCTGTCCCCCCGCTCAATCAAATAACCGGTCGCCTTCATAAACCGGTTTTCCGGCTTTGAGGGCGGCCATGTCACGAATGAGAGATTGCAGAAGCCGAAATATCATCAGGGCAAAGCCAATGGGAACGGCCATCAGGAACCAGACCATTGAAACTCTTAGTCCATGACTGACAGAACCGAATTTCCAGGCTACGGCAACCGTTTCCCAGGAATAGAAAACGGCAATGAGAGCAACCCCCATCATCACCAAATCGCCAAAGATATAAAGCAGTGCTTTGGCCCGATGCGAGAGGTAGTTAAAGATCACATCGATACGGATATGCGCTCGTTCCTTCACCGCTGCGGCTGCACCGATCCATGCGAGATAGATAAAGCAATATCTCACGATTTCTTCGCCCCAGATCGAGGAGTATGCGAATACTTCACGTCGGATAACTTCGATGGCCATGGTCACGACAAGCATCGAATAAAAGACAAGCAGGGCCCATTTTTCAGCGTTTTGATCAAGCAGTTTAAGCATGATCCCCTCCACCACTTCACAAGATCAGTAACCCAATCGGAAAGACAGGCCCGATGCTTGCTTTGCTAATTTCTGTTGTTTTGATTTTTCACGTCACGAGCTGGAAACAATGAAGTTTCCAGCTCGCAGATTTGTATACTAAGCGTCGTGGACGTAGAGACGCCCCATCGTTCCAGCTGCTTCGGCAAGCTTCTCGAAGTTTTCCATTGAGCCGGCAAGTTCTTTTTTGAACCCGTCCCACTCGCTTCGCTGGTAGCCACCGGCTTCCTGCCATTGGGCCAATTGATCTTTGCTCAGTGAGTGAAATTTGACGCCGCTCTTCGTGAGTTCTGACATGGCATAGCTGCGGGCCGCAGGTACTTTGGCCAAATTCTGCTGCGCTGTGATCTCAGAAGCAAACTCAATTCCTTGCTGGACATCTTTGGGGAGGGATTTAAACCATTCCAGGTTGCAGGAATAAACCTGACTGTCGGGTACGGCCTGAGTGAATGTGATATTGCTGAGAATATCTTTAAATCCGAATACAAACAGGGCGCCAACCGCCGGATCCAGGGCGTCGGCCACACCTTGTTTAATGGCGGACGGTGTTTCTCCCCAGGCCACAGGCGTCGGATTGGCCCCGACCATGCGATAATATTGCTGAAGCATTTTAGATCCCGGAACCCGGAATTTCACGCCCTTCAGATCCGCGGGGGTAATCACGGCGTTTCCGCCTTTGCGCACTGCCACAACCCGAGGGTCAATAACAACATAGAAAAGAGGCTTGAATCCTCTTGCTTCGACTTTCGGGTGAACCTCGGAAACCCAGGTTTTGGAATTGACCAGATTGACGAATCTTTGATTGGATCCACAGAAGTAAGGCATATTGATCAGATCAATAACCGGGGCGAACGGGGCAAAGTTCGACAGGGAATGCTGAGCGGCCTGGATGGTTCCGGTTTGAACCTTTTGCGCCAACGCGCCGCCGGCACCCAGCTGACCACCAGGTGCTAACTTCACATAAACCTGGCTGTTAGTTGCATTTTGAACATTTTCCTTCATGTCCAGCTGCAGGATCGGATAGCTGCGCGATGCTCCAAGGACGTAAGCGGTGGCCATGGTCATCGTGTGTTTTGCGGCCTTTTGCCGGTCTCTTTCTTCTTTTGCCGTTTGAGCAATGGCTTCATCGGACCACAAAGTGCCGGCTGTAGCAGCCAGAACAGCAGTTGTGAAACCACCTTTGGCGACGGCCTTCAAAAATTGTCGTTTTTCAAAATCCTTGAGTTCATTCTGTTCTTTATTGTTCGTCATTTCGTCTTTCCTCCCAATCTGGGTTCAGTTTTCGTCAGTTGCTTCGAGCTGCAATACAGAGGCTGCGAATAGAATTGCTGAAGTGAACAAGGTGAGCATTTCCTGGACGTCATTCAGCAGCGGTTTTTGGGTGAAAGCACCCAGGGAAACATTCAGGACAAACACCGCAAAAAAAATGCTGGAGATAGTGAGTGTGATTTTGGCCATTTTTTTCATCATCATTTGCCCATTTATTGAAGAATATCCCAGTGTAAGCGCTTACATTATAAAATGCAAGCGCTTACATTGAATTATTTAAGGTTTTTTGTAGTATGTTGATTCGATGGAGAATTAAATGGAAACAGCGCCAACGCTCTCGGATGTTGCACGCAAGGCAGGCGTATCGACGGCCACGGTTTCACGCTGCCTGAATGCACCCGACAAAGTGATTTCGGATACGCGGGAGCGCGTGTTGCGGGTCGTTAATGAGCTCGGATATACCCCCAATTTTGGCGGACGCGCTCTGGCGATGCAAAGAACCCATAC
>JANQOC010000183.1 GCA_028279265.1 Hyphomicrobiales bacterium | reverse complement strand
GGAAAAGAAGCGCTGACAGCCTGATTTTTTGGGAGGGAACAGGTACGTGACGACGATACAAACCGATCAGGACAATTATCTGGTCGTTCAGAATCTGGTGAAATGGTTCGGCAATGACCGCGCCGTGGATGATGTATCCTTTTCCATTCCGAAAGGGCACTTTTTGACTCTCCTTGGGCCTTCCGGTTGCGGCAAGACAACAACCCTGATGAGCATTGCCGGATTGCACAGTATCGATTCCGGGGAAATCCGGGTTGGCGATGTCGTCTACACGTCGCCGGAGCAGGGTATATTCATGGCTCCGGAAAACCGGGATATCGGCATGGTGTTTCAGAGTTATGCCATCTGGCCGCACATGACCGTTTCGCAGAATGTCGCTTACCCCCTTGAAATTCGCAAAGTCGCGCAATCGGAAATCGATGACCGGGTTGCCGCGGTGCTTAAACTCGTTGGACTCACTGATATGGCCGAAAAGATGGCGACCCAGCTTTCCGGCGGCCAGCAACAGAGGGCTTCTCTGGCCCGGGCCATAGTCTCGCAACCGCGCCTGCTTTTGTTCGACGAACCGCTATCGAATCTCGATCTGAAGCTCAGGGAACAGATGCGCGTCGAACTCAAACGTATCCAGAATGAAGTCGGTATCACCTCGATTTACGTGACCCACGACCAGTCCGAAGCCCTGGTGATGAGTGATGACATCATTGTCATGAGCAAGGGCAAAATCGAGCAGACAGGCGGTCCCCTGGAAATCTACAGCCGGCCGGTCAACGGTTATGTCAGCAACTTCATCGGTGTCGCCAACCTTCTCAAGGGGCAGGTGCTGGAAGCTAACGGCAACGGCCTGGGCCGGGTTCGGATTTCAGAAGGTGGAAAGGATATTGAAGTCGACTGCAAGATCGGCGTCGGTCTGGAACAAGGGAGTGACGCTATAATTTCGGTTCGGCCGGAGAATGTGGAAGCCGTCAGGGAAAAGGGCAATGGGGCCAGCCTTGAAGGCGAGGTTATGGAAGCCATTTTCCTGGGAAATTATGTGGATTGCAGGATCCAGTGGGGTACTTTCGAATGGAAAGTCATCGCCCACCCCCGGACGCGCCTCAGGTCGGGTGAAAAGGTCTATCTCTACCTCGATCCGGATCACACACTGGCGGTGCAGCCATGAACGATCAGACACAGAACCCACAGGTAATGGTGGAGATCCGAGGGCTCGACAAGCATTTCGGGCCGGAGACAGCGGTCAAAGGTGTTGACCTTGCCGTTGCCCAGGGAGAGTTCGTCACACTGCTCGGACCTTCGGGATGCGGGAAAACAACGACCCTGCGCTGTATCGCGGGTCTTGAGCGCCCGGACGCCGGCAGCATCCGTATCGGTGGGGATCTCGTCGCCTCCGCCGAAGATGGTGTCTATCTATATCCGGAAGATCGCAATATCGGCATGGTCTTTCAGAGTTACGCGGTGTGGCCGCACATGACCGTGTTCGACAATGTCGCCTATGGGCTGCGCGTCCGGAAGGTTGGGAGTGCAGAACTCAAGAGCAAGACAATGCGTGCCCTGGAACTCGTCGGGCTCGATCATCTGGCGGAACGCTATGCGACCAAGCTCTCCGGCGGTCAGCGGCAGCGGGTGGCCCTGGCGCGGGCCATTGTTTACGAGCCGAAAGTGGTCCTGTTCGATGAACCGCTGTCTAATCTTGACGCCAAGCTCAGGGAGCAGATGCGTATTGAAATCGTACGCCTGCAGCGCGAGGTAGGGATCACATCCATATTTGTGACACATGAT
>JANQOC010000175.1 GCA_028279265.1 Hyphomicrobiales bacterium | reverse complement strand
GTGGCCAGCAGGCGCAACGGACCTTCGGTGAAATCTGATCTCCTGCCGGTTATTGTTGAAATCGGCGTGCCACGCTGGCAAACCGCCGAATCGTCTCTCCGTTAATCGGCAATCCAACTCACGAATGGTAAGTTTCTCGACTAACTGGCACTATGTCGCCCGCCAGGGGGCGAACCATTCGAGCCCGTCAATGGTTCCCGCCTTGGGGAAATACTCACATCCGATCCAACCCTGGTAATCCAGGTTCTCCAGCTCCCTGAATACAAAGTCGTAATTGATTTCACCTTCCGAAGGCTCATGGCGGTCCGGGACATTGGCGATCTGAACATGGCTGATCAACGGCGCACATTCCCTCAGTCCCATGACAATATCGCCATGTATGATCTGACGGTGATAGACATCGAACTGCAGCCGCAAATTTTTCCGATCGATACGTTTCACAAGATCAGCGGCAACAGAAAAGTCAGAGAGAAAATATCCCGGCATGCCCCGCTGATTAATCGGTTCGACAAGGATAGTCAGATCCCGGCTGTCGGCCTTGTCACAGGCCTTGTTGAGACTGGATTCGAAGGTCGCCATGGCCGACTCATTATTCGAATCGATGATTCCTGCCATGACATGCAGTGTTCGGGTTCCCAGCGTGTCCACATAGGAAAGCGCCAGATCCAGCGCTTCCTCAAAATCATCCTCCCGCCCGGGTAAAGCACCGGTGCCCCGATCCCCGGCCTCAAAATCTCCCGGAGGCAGATTGAGAATGACGCTTTCTAGATTATGCTCCTCAAGTTTCCGGGCGATGTCCGTAGCCGGAACATCATAGGGAAACAGCATTTCCACACCTTTGAAGCCGGCGGAAGCAGCCTGCTCAAACCGATCGAGAAAATCAAATTCGTTAAACATCATTGTCAGATTTGCGGCAAATCGCAGCATCGGAATTGACCTCCCCAAGTGTGGCATCCTAAACTTAGAAGCCGGAACCAAGTCAGGAAACTGCCTTCGTTCCGACTGGTATTACGCTGAAATTACACGGCTAAATATATCGGGATATCTGGTAACGCGCCATCCATAAGATCGGTGAAAAGGATTTACAGGTCTCGAGAGTAATCGGATTGAATCCTTTTCAGTTTTCGGACCTACAATCCTATGATGATATGCGGAACATTCGGAGCTTCCCCGTTACCATATGCAAGCTGTTCTTAAATGACACGCCAAGTCGAAATCTTATCCGGGAACAGAAGGATGCTGCTTTATAGGAAGCCAATTACTCGCATCCTGATCGCAGGGGCCGCTGCGTTTTTCATGATGATGGATAGGGGAAACGCGGCAGGGAGCGAATTCGCAGCTCAGGTTCAGTGGGAAAAGGGCGAGGAATTTCCCGGCGGCAATGCAACGTCCAAAAACACAACCTGGAACCGTAATTCCTTTTCCCATCATTCGGGCAATCTCAGTTTAGCCGACGAACTCACATTCAAACTGGGGAATGCCATATTCCGGAAGCTCTGGGTGTCGTCACCGGCGTCAACCAAGAGTTCAGACGGGCTCGGGCCGCTGTTCAATGCCCGCTCCTGTCAGCGCTGCCATCTGAAAGATGGTCGCGGACACCCGCCAAGCGCCAGCTGGCCCGATGACAATGCGATATCCATGTTACTGCGCCTGTCTGTTCCGCCGCAGACAGACTTTGAGAAGCAACAGCTTAAAGCAGGCCGCGTGCTGGGCCTGAATGAACCCACCTATGGCGGCCAGTTGCAGGACTTTGCCATTCAGGGCCACGAATTCGAAGGCAAGTTCACTATTTCATACACGGAAACAGTCATGACCCTGCGCGGTGGTGAAAAAGTAAAATTGCGCAAACCGCAGTATGAAATCGTCGATCTGAACTACGGACCGCTACATCCCGGTACAATGATATCACCACGTATCGCCCCGCAAATGATCGGATTGGGTCTGCTGGAGGCAATACCGGAGGCCGCAATCCTGGCAAATGAAGACCCGGCTGACCGCGATGGAAACGGCATCTCGGGGCGTGCCAACTGGGGCTGGTCGATTGCACAAAACCGCCTGAAACTCGGTCGCTTCGGACACAAAGCGGGCATAGCTTCGCTGCGTCTTCAAGCCGCGAGCGCATTTGCCGGGGACATCGGCCTTTCGACAAACATTATTCCAAATCCATCCGGTGACTGTACTGAGCGACAGAAATTTTGCCTGAATGCACCCAACGGCAATGCCCGCAAAGGATCCCCCGTCGAAGTCTCAGAGAAACTGATGGATTTCGTGACCTTTTATACCCAGAACCTGGCAGTGCCGAGACGGCGCGTGCAGGATCGGGAGCTGATCCTCAGAGGCAAGGCTTTATTCCACGATATCGGCTGCCAGAATTGCCACAGGCCGAAATTCAGAACCGGTGAACTCCGGAATAATCCGCATCTCGCCAACCAGACAATCTGGCCTTACACGGATCTGCTGCTCCACGATATGGGAGAAGGGTTGGCGGATAACAGGCCAGAAGGCCGAGCCAACGGACAGGAATGGCGTACGGCTCCCCTCTGGGGTATTGGACTGACAAGCATCGTCAGCGGCCACAGCTTCTACCTGCATGACGGCCGCGCCCGCAATCTTACCGAAGCGATCCTGTGGCACGGGGGCGAGGCCGAGGCGACTCGCAATAGGTTTGCCGATCTGCCAAAATCCGAACGTGATGCATTGATTGCTTTTGTGGAGTCCCTTTAATGC
>JANQOC010000146.1 GCA_028279265.1 Hyphomicrobiales bacterium | reverse complement strand
AGGCCTTTCCCGATCTTGAGGATTACATGGAAGCCATTACCGGCCGTTTCGTGGATCTCCTGAAAATTGTCCGCCAACATGTATATCTTGAAGATTTTGGTGGGTCCTTTTCTATCAAGAATGTAGGTCCGGCCCTGGTACCCGATTTCAGCTACGGGGATATCGGCGCAATCACTGACGGTTTTGCGGCTTCGAACGGTTTTCAACGCATCGCTGCCGGAGCCTTCCTTGAAGGCGAATCCGAAACCTCGGTCCGCGAGGATCTGCTGGCCTACTGCAAGCACGATACGTTGGCAATGGTGAAGATTCATGAGGCACTCATTGCGCTGCAGGATCAATCCGGTTAGTTCTCTGATTTGCTCTCAGTATCTTTCATTGAATTCATGTGTGGCGGAGCACGTCGCACGTGCCCGGACCCCTGTTGCTAAAAGGCCCGGGAGCGCCTAGAACAAAACCTGTAATCAGGCGCTTGGTTGGTCTGAGCAAAGACAATTTAACGCAACAAAAATAAGAAATCAGGAGGAAGAAACAGTGTGGTATCCAGGCCAATGTAAGAGAAAACGCAAATCAGAGCAGGAGTTCATCGGACGAAGGGCCGGATGTGGGTCCCGACATTCGAGTCCCGTAATTTTGGTTCTGCTCGCGCTCATCATTTCCGGATCGGTTTCGGAAAACGTCCGGGCCCAGGACCAAACGAACGAAGTATTCCTCAAGGCCTTTTATCCCCTGGATGAGCCACGCTTTCATTGCGTCGACATTCCCGGGCACAGACAAAGGGTCAATGTGGAACGACCCCTGTCGGTCCATACCTGCAAGGAGGGGATCTGGCATCGGGATGAAATTTTCGATCTCTCCGGTGTTGCGGACGGGTTGTTGCGCATGCCGGAATATGATCTCTGCCTCGCAGCCGAAGCCCGCGATACCGGCGCTAAGATTGTTCTGAAACCGTGCGGCAATTCAGAGCTTGGCAAGTGGAATTATGAGAACTACCGGATCAAACTATCTGGCCATCCGGATATGTGCCTGACCATTGGACCGGATGCATCCGAACTGACCCCGGGTGGTCGACGACTGCCGTCCAGACACACGGCACGTTCTCTGGCCCTGGATAATTGCAGCGATCAGGCCCTGGAACGGCAACTCTGGCGTTTTGAAAAACCGCAGAAGCGTGAGGGATCAATCCTGCCGTTCAACGAGTGAATTCCGGCTTACGGTTTCTGCAAGCGCAAACTCTGGGCCGAACTCATCGGGGCTGAACTCATAGGGAAAGTTCGTCGTCGCTGAGGAGGGCGCGGCGGAAAATGTTCTTTCTTTCTACCGCATCGAAGTTTCGCTTATAGGCGGGTGGTTCTTCCGTCGAAACTCGCAGCCAGACAAAAACCGGCCCATTGCTCTCCTTTAAAGCCCGGGCCGCCTTCGCGATATCATCCTCAGACAGAACCGTATGGGTCGTCTGGATGCCGGACCCGCGGGCGATCGTCTCCAGATCTACGCCCATGCTCGTATGACCGACCTGGTAGCCCGTTTCCCCATAGTGCCCATTGTCGACACAGAGGATTGCCAGATTACCGGGTTGGGAAACGCCGACAGTGGACAATGCCCCCATGCTCATGGTCAGATCGCCGTCACCGACAACGCAGAGGACCCGACGCTCCGGTTGTGCCAGGGCCAGTCCAAGTCCCATGGGCAACCCGCCGCCCATGGCGCCGCCGAGGAGGTAGGTGTTCGCCGCCTCGTTGGTCAGCGCTCCGGCATCCCTGGCTGCTCCCGCCAGACCGGAAACGATAAGATAGTCCTCCGGAGAAGGTACCAGCAGAGGCACGGCAATTTTGCGATCCAGGGTCGGTGTTGTCATTTCTTCTTTTCCTTACCTTTGTCAGTCAATTGTCCTGAAAGTAGCCATTAAAATGCTTTAGCGCCGATGAGTTTCTGTGACAGCAGCAATCCGACTCCTTGGCGCGATCTGTAAGCCATATTGACCGCTGCGCTCGCGCAGACTTCAATCTCGTCCGGGCGATCAGCTTCGATGCAAGTGATCCCCATGGCTTCCATCACCGGCCGCACGCCCTGGCCCATGGGGATTTGCCAGGCGTTTTGCTCGCCGAAATCCCCGCGCATGGTCACGATAGTCAGGAACGGAAAATTGCCGGTTTGAACCAGAGAGAACTGATTGACACAGTTGCCGACACCACTGCTCTGCATGAGCAACGCCCCGCGTTTACCACCGAGATGGTAGCCCGCGAGCATGGGGACTCCTTCGGCTTCATTAGTTAATGGGATAGAGGTCGCACTTGCATCTTCGAGAGAGCGGTTAATAAGAATTTTATGGCCCCCGTCCGGCACGTAGACAAAGAGATCAATGTGATTGCTCCGCAAGGTTTCGTAGAGACGGTCCTGCCAGGGCCGTTCGGCCGGGGATTGTGTCATGTCGGTATTTCCGGTTTTTAATGTTCCCGAAATTGGGAATTGGGTTTGCGGGAAGTCTAAGGAGAGAAATCCGTTGGTGCAACCGGGGGATGCCCAGAATCACGGATGAATAAAAAAACACCATCCGTAGAATATAATACGGATGGTGCCTCAGAGGGGAGAAGTATAAATTTAGTAGGACTTAAAAATAAATTTAAAGCCGAAATTATTGGGTGTTCATCGTGTCGTTGACGAACGTAAAGGTCGAATTCAGGGTGGACCCGAGCGTGTTTACCGTAATGATAATGGCAACTGAAATACCTGCAGCAATGAGGCCGTATTCAATGGCGGTTGCGCCGGAATCGTCGCTAATAAATTTTTTTACCAAATTCTTCATGTCAAACCTTCCTGATCAATTTTGGAACAAGTCCCAATATTTTAAAAATATCGAAATGCGGGTTTCAAGAAGCGGGCCAAACACCGCCGAAGACCGCAGGAAGAGGGTAAACGGTCGTCCCAAGCGGTGAATTTGGTTAACAATTCCTTTAAAATGCAGCGGTTAAGGCGTGTTGTTCAGGCTGTCTTGCCCATGTCCAGATATTACCGGGACCGGGAGCCAGCCCCGCTCTGCATTTATTGACAATGTCTTCGGCTTTGTGCGCGAACAGCCATGACGGCCGTTGAAACAGCGGGAAAATTCTTGAACACAGGAAAGCCCATCTTATGTGTAGGATTCATATGTCGGATAAGCGGCTGACCCGTCTCATGGACTTTGGTGCGGACCAATTCGGAGTTTGATAATGGAACTGCTGGGAACCCTGTTTGGCTTCCTCTGGACGGTTGTATCCTTCTTCCTCGGGATAATCTGGTGGGTTCTGAGTTTCCTGTTTTTCCCGCTTTTTGTCCTCGGGATTATTGCCGTATTCGCCCTCAGATTTGCGTATCAGACACCCATACTCAAGCCCTATGTGGAACGCTTCTTCACCCGTCTCGGTGAAAAGGGCCTCCACGGCGCGCGCAGTTTGCTGCAACTCCTGACACTCTATCCGCTGGCGCTTCTGGTCCGGTATATCTGGTTTTCGATCTGGAGAGAGGTGGTCAATCTGTTCTGGCGGCCTAAGTGGACGGCCTGGGAGCGCGCCCGGCGACGGCCACAGAAACAGGATTCCTGAAGTCCAGAACTCAGGCATTTTGCGAATTCTGGTGTGACTGCGAGAAGTCAATTGCTGGGATGGGAAATCTTTATTTGAGAAGTCTTCTTAAAAGACGGGGATTTGGGTTATCAGCCCGCCCACGCGCAAGCATCGGCGACAGTCGTTACAATCCTGCACTTTTTAGTTTGTCTTAGTAACGGCCGAGCGGGATACTGAATGTGAACGATCCGAGATGGGACTCGCCTTTTTCAGGATCGAGGGCATCAACTTTGTTGTTAAAATGAAACTTTCTCAGGGTCAGCCGGCAACTTCGCTCGCATGACGTCCAGCCCCAATTGGGTACATTAACCTCGTAACCGCCGCGTCGGTAACGCACGGGCGCAACAACGTAGTCAACACCGTTCAGATCATAAGCCTTGACATATTTGTAGCCACTTTTACCGGCCTCTGCCGGAGACGCAAAAACATATGCGCCCATGATGAACATGCCCATTAAGAGAGTAAAAATATGAGGGGTCTTGATCTGCGTCATGGTTGTACTCTGCCTGGTTTCTCTGCCTGCGCACTTTATAGAGAGAAAATAATGAAGGAATTGTGATTCTCAATAAATTCAATGCTTCATAATAAATAATGTCCGAATCCATTATCGTGAGTCCAGTTGTAAATACCCGCAGGGTTTCAGGTTTTGGACGCGTTCAATTTATGTTTAGACGGAATTTACGGTGGCTTCGTTGTCGCAGACGGTCACAACAGACCGGGAGAACTTGGCCTTTAGCTGAGGTTGAGAATTTGCCTAACATAATGAAATGAATGAGAAAAAATGAAGTCTGGATGTGCTCTAATGGCGCTCAATAGGACTTTGGTGTCGCTGCACCATTACTGGAATTCGGAATTCTGGTTAACAAAATCATGTTGTGGTATTTTCATCAAATAATATATAAAGTTTGTAGATCAATGAGATTAGAGCCAGCAAACGTGCGGGGAATTGAGGAGAACGAACGTTGAAAATCACAGGACCGCTACTTGTTGGATGTTTGTTGTTCGCCCTGCAGCCGATGGCCGCGTTCGGCCAATCTGCCGTAAATCTTGAAGGCTCGTGGCGCGGGAACGGTTTCTTGCAACCAACCTCTGGCCAGAAAGAGAAAGTCCGTTGCCGGGTCAACTATTCGAAAATCAGCGACAAAATTTATTCGGTTTCAGGAACCTGTGCCAGCCCTTCTGGTAATGTGCGCCAGACAGGTGAAGTGATCAAGGTATCCGACACGCGATTCGTCGGTGATTTCAAGAATGCCGAGTACGATATTTCCGGTCGTGTGCGCATCATCCTCAACGGTTCACGGCAGACCATGACCCTGACCAGCAGTTCCGGGACCGGCAGCCTGAACCTGAGAAAGCGCTAGAGCACGCAGAAGCATGTTTGCAAGGATCGCCGTTCTCTCAGGAACGGCGTTTTTCTTTTATCTCTAGTTCAACTGTCTCTAGTTCAACGTTTCGAACAATTTACGGAAAAGCTTTTTCCTCGGAGCCAGGGATGAAATCAGCAGGTGTTCGTGCAGCGTATGGGCGCCGTCACCCAGTACCCCCAGCCCATCCAGTGTCGGCACATCGTTAGCGGTGAAATTGGCATCACTTCCGCCACCCGACAGGGAGCCGCCGCCGGGCATATCCAGCTCCCGGGCCAGTTTCTGTGCATGGGCGAATAGATCTTTCTGGATTTCAGGATTGGCGTAGCCCACACGGTTGATCTGACCGGTAACGGAAAACGTGTTTTTCGGATCTCTGGGTTTCAGGTTTCTGACCCGTTCATCAAATTCATCGGCATCGGCCTTGTTGCCATGGCGGATATCCAAATGAATCGAGCATTTTTCAGGGATCATATTCGCGGTCTCGCCGCCCTCGATTTCCCCGACATTAAACTTGAGTCCGCGGTCGTAATCCGTGAGACTCTCAAGCTCAATAATTTGGTAGGCCATTTCGCGGATGGCGCTGCGACCCTGATGATGATTCCCCCCGGAATGGGCGGCCTTGCCCGTTGCTGTAATCCTGTAGCGGGAGGAGCCGGCGCGGCCAACGACAAAGTTTCCGTCTCTGCTTGGTTCCGTCACCAGGACATATTTGGCGTTTTTGGCATGCTCAACAATGTGCGGTCGTGATATCCGACTGCCGACTTCTTCGTCACTGGTATAGAGAAAGCGAACCGGTAGCTGCGTGGCAAGCTTTGCAGTTGCGAGTTCTTTGAATGCCGCAAAAGCAATGTAGGCCCCGCCTTTCATATCGAACGTACCTGGGCCATAGGCACGATCTCCGTCGATGGACCAGGGAAGTTTCTTCAAGGTGCCGCGGGCGTGTACAGTGTCCAAATGGCTGAGAACAAGAATACCGGGTTCATCGCCCGCCCCGCCAGGCGAGTTGGGGAGCATATCTCCAACGCCATTGTTACCGGGGATGCGAACCACGTCCGCTCCCAGTTCTCGGTAGAGTCCGTCCACGAGCGATAAAATGGCATTGACCCCTTCTGTGTCCGCGGTCTGACTTTCGATCTCAACCCAGGAGCGGATGCCTTGTAGCAGATCCTGCTCGTTTAACTCTGTCATAGGTAAAATTCCAAACTCATGATTGCCGGAATATTAATCTAGCCGGAAATGCTCAATATAGCCAATTTTGCTTCGCCGGCTTTAGTCATCCTGTCGCAGCAGTCCGGTAAAGCCTGTAATCGCCAGTGAGGAAAGCACAAGGCCGAGGATCATTTCGACGATAGAGAGCACGTAGAGGATGCCACCCCAGGTGATGTGCACGATAAAGCTGTTGGTTCCCGATGGTTCGCCGGAGCCGCGATCGGTCACATATCGGGCCAGCTCGGATACGGAATCCGGAAGCTTCCAGGACGTGATGGGACCATAGCGGATGTTCGGCCGCCAATAATCCTGATATCCGAAATTAATAATCGGGATAAACAGGTCAAAGGAATAGGCCAGCGCATGAAACTGGGGGTAGGTGCGTTGGAACGTAGCCGGATCCCCGGAAAAACGGCCATATTCGCTGCGCACATAAACGGTTTCATCGGTACACCCGCTGCGGGTGCAATTCATCGCCGCTGTGTACCATATACCGCTGAACAGAATTACGAAGACGCACATCCAGCCAATGGTTCGCCAGGGATTGAAACCGAACAGTGCAAACAGATCCAGAAGGTAGCTCTGTAACTGGGTCAGTTTCTTAACGGACTGGCTGCGCCGATGCCAGCGCCGGCGTTCGATGGAAAGCTGGCGGGCATCTTCGTGAAACCCCTGGGCGTCCAGCCGTTTCGAAAGTTGCACCCAGGCCTGGGGTTTGAAATGATCATAAAGGTCGATTTCCGACTGGCCAAACAGCCAATTCAATCTTGACTTGGCCGTGCTCATGGAGCGGCTTCGGGGGTCCCCGGGAAGTAGTCCTGAAGGATTTTCCAGATGTTCGTAGGAAAATCCGTCGAGGATCAAGTGGTCAATATCGAGACCAAGCTCATCAAGAGACCGGCCGGTTTCCTTGGGACGTTTCCGGTCCACGGGGGGTGGCCAGGCATCGGCGTAATCCTCAAATGTGCCCACCTGGGCACGGGAGAAATCTATGATCCCCACGGGCCGGAATTCAGGTTTCTCCGGCATCTGCAAACGGCCAAGGCGGGCATCCACGAAGCTCACAGCCGTGCGGTCAAAGATTGCGACGAGTTCATCCTGATCCCGGAGCGAAACCGTAGTTCCCGATCGGTAATGGTAAGCGCACTCGATGTTCGATCCCTGAAAATCAACGACACCGTCGACTTCGGTCTGGTCCAGAACAATCCCGCCTGTGGCCTTGAACCCGTCGCTGAGGATGAGGTCTCTCTTTATGCGAGAACCGCTGAGAACGATGGCAGGTCCCTGCACGACATTGAACTCAGAACCCTTGAAGCGGACTTGATTATCGATAATGGCTGCGGGAAACCTGATACGGCCGGTTATGCGGGCGCGTCCCATGTACCAGCCGCCGCGGATGCGGCAGCCATCGGCGCGGATTGCGAGAATTCCCGACTTGATTGTTGAATCCGTCAGCGCCAGCTGTCCTTCAATATCGGCCCCGGGTATGCGGATGCTGCCCGAAAGGTCGGCACCGCGCATGATCCAGTCGCCGGCCACATGTATGACATTGGCGCTGATTGCCTGGGCGTCTGTGGCGATCTTCAGCTTGTTGGCGACGAAGGTTTTGCCAATATGAGCCCCATCAATGCGCAGGGCACCATGGAGACTGGCTCCGGTCATGTTCCAGCCCTGTCGTACATAGACACCGGCACCGGAAACAGAGAAACCGCTGCCGCGAATTTCGGCATGGGCCGCCTGGAGCTGACCGAGAATTTGCGCATTATTGAGGGTTATGCCGCCCCGAATCAGGGCGTTGGAAAACGAGAAGTCGCCATCGACTTTCAGACTTTCGGCAATGATCGCCGGTTCCTGACCGGAAATGCGCGATCGGTTCATCAGCAGGGCCTTGATCTCTGAACCGCGGAACTGAAGTCGACCCTTGATCTCCGCATTGTTGAACACGACCGGCCCGTCAACCTGGATACCATCGGCGACGATGGCGGTGGTATCGTTGGATAGTTTCGACTCTTCGGCCAGCACACCACCGCTGATGCGGGCGCCCGGCAGGCGCAGCTCGCCCCGGATTTCAGCGCCGCGAATGAGCAGGGGCCCATCGATGCGGGCGTGATCAAGGACAATCGCTGTTTCCGGTTCGACAAACGTCGATTGTTCCAGGGACAGGGAGCCGTGTATTTCGGAACCTCTGAGACGCAGCCGGCTTCTGACCACCGTATTCTGAATAAATGCCGAACTTTCGATGTAAATACGATCAGCATTAAAACGACCATTGATAACACAATTGGCGAATCCAATGCGCTTCATGCGCGAATCCCGGAGTTGCAGAACGGGAGCCAGATTGTCGGCTTCGCCAAACCGACACTTGAAGAACAACAAGGGTTTTTGCAACTGACACCCTTCCAGCGCCAGCTCCCCTTCAATAACCGCGTCATCGATGTGAACGCCCATGGGCTGCAACACCCAATCTTTCCTTAGCTCCAAAACGAGATCACGAATAATTGAGGCGCGAATGCGAGCACCCGCGAGTTGTGCCCTTTGTCCATGGCGGGCGGCTTCGATTAATTTTTTTTCCGCCTCGTTCAAATCATCGGACGAAGAATTCTGTTCTTCCACCGGAGAAAAATTTTCAGACATATGTTCGAATAATCCCCAAACTTCGAAAGAATTTTCAGCATATCCTTCAATTGCGAAAAAATGAAGATGAGTTCGTTAGGCAAGAGGCGATTGTGATGGGTGCAAAGGCGCTGCGGAATCGCTATATAGAGAGTACGGAATTGTTTCAGATAAGGAAGTTTAACCTCCGATGCAGCAAGAGACGGTAGCTGAACCGCAATCTTATACCGGTTATCGGGTGTCGATAGGACCGACGGGAAAAGACGTCCAACTCAGATTAGGCGACAAGGTCCTGGCGCACTCGTCGCGGACATTAACCATGCACGAAACACGTCTGCCTCCGGTCATCTATTTTCCGCGCGAAGATGTCGACATGTCGCTTCTCAAGCGCACCGCTCTGGTGACCAACTGTCCGTTTAAGGGAAACGCCTCCTACTGGACGATTCGTGATGGAGACTTACGCCGGGAGAATGCGGTCTGGAGCTACGAGGAACCTTTTGATGAGGCCATGGCCATCAAAGACTACCTCGCCTTCGAATGGCATGAGCAAGATACCTGGACGATTGACGGAGAGCTGTTAACGGAAAAACCGCGCTCGGAACTGCCCTCGGAAAAAAATCCGTTTATTGACTGGCTCGTCGAGGAATCGTGGAAAGCGCGGTCGCCTCACGAACTGGTGGAACATCTTGCGGTCAACCTGAACAATGAAGGATTTAACCTGTCGCGGCTGCTCTTACTTGTCCGCACTCTGAATCCGCAACTGTTCGCCAAAACCTATACCTGGAGACACGGTGCGGACGAGGTGGTCGAATATGAAGCCTCCCATGCGGGACTACAGACCGACGCCTACCGCAGTAGCCCGTTTTACAGGGTTATCAACGGCGAAGGCGGTATCCGCCGGCGACTTGAAGGCGACGATTTGAACCTCGATTTTCCGGTTCTCCAGGAATTTCTCGAAGAAGGGGCGACGGACTACGTCGCGGTGCCGCTGAAATTCTCCGACGGGCAGATCAATATTATGAGCCTGGTTTGTGATCAGCCCGGTGGGTTCTCCACCCAGCAGCTGGGACAGCTCTATGAAATTCTACCCTTGTTAAGCCGTATTCTTGAAGCCCATGCCCAGCGTGTTTCGTCGCTAAGTTTGCTGCAGACCTATCTCGGACGAAATGCAGGTCAGCGGGTTCTCGAGGGTCTTGTGAAACGCGGAGACGGGGAGCGCATTCATGCGGTGATCTGGTTTTCCGACCTCCGAAATTCTACCTCGCTTTCCGACAGCCTGTCCCGGGACGACTATCTCTTGAGTCTCAACAGTTACTTTGACAGTGTCGCCGGTTCGATTATCGATCATGGCGGCGAAGTGCTGAAGTTCATTGGTGATGCGGTCCTGGCCATATTCGAAATCGAAGACCCCGACGCGACGCATCCGGAAGCCTCAGTGCGGGCACTGGAGGCATTCCATGAAGCGGAGAAACGCATTTTAGAGATCAATCAAAACCGGGAGCAGGAGGGACAACCGCCACTGGCTTTTGGTACCGGTTTGCATCGCGGTGCGATCACATATGGCAATATAGGAACGGAAAAACGTCTGGACTTCACGGTGATCGGATCGGCGGTCAATGAAGCGTCGCGAATCGAATCCCTGACAAAAGAACTCGGTGTTCCTGTTCTCATGTCGTCCAATTTCGCCCAAAGCATTACCGAATCATTAAAATCGGTAGGCGTTCACGAACTCAGAGGTGTACCCCAGGCCCAGGAAATCTTTACACTGGACGCAGGATAAGGGGCTTCGATCGCGAGACATGTAATATTTAACGCATTTCAGTTCGAATTACTTGTAACAACTAACCCGTTAATCCAATTAGTTGTTTTAAATTGAAGTCAACACTTCAATCCTACTGGAAACAATTACTGCACGAAACCTTGAGCTGCTCTGTCGCGCTTATTGCCAACGATAAACGGTTATTTCAATCGTCTGGCCTCACAATTACCAAAATCTTGCAACATCAGTGGAGTCTGGAAGTAGACGGTCGATAGGTCTCCGAGATTTGTGATCGAGACCGATGGGGCACCGTGATAGTCGGGGTGTGGGTTCACGAGGGGTACAAAGCTATCCGTTCTAACGTGTCCCCCGTTTGCAGGGTTCGTTGATGCTTCCAGAGAGTTAGGTGCGTAGTCAGTTACGGGGGCGTCAATATGAAGCGTCGAGAGTTTTTAGCAGGTCTAACCGGTGCAACAGCCGTATCGGCGTCAGCGGTTTCCATTGCCAAACCGGCCATTGCTTCGGAAACAACCACATTAAAGATGGCTCTTGCCTGGCCGAAAAATTTCCTCGGTCTCGGAGAAAGCTCCCAACGCCTGAGCGAAGGCATTGCCCGCGCCACCGATGGACGTTACAGGGTCCAACTCCTCGAACCCGGCGAGTTTGCCATTTCCGGAAACCTCCTCAACGCAACTTCCAAGGGTGAAATCGATATCTACCATGCGGTGGAATATTACTGGGAAGAAGAATCCAAGGCCTTTAATTTCTTTGCGACAATTCCGTTCGGAATGACAGCCTATGAGCAGGAATCCTGGCTTTCGAATATGGGCGGTCAGAAATTGTGGGACCAGTTGTCGGCGCGTTACAACATCAAGCCATTCGCGGCCGGGAACACCGGTGTGCAGATGGGCGGATGGTTCAACCGACGGATTGAAACTCTGGCCGACATCAGGGGCATGCGACTGAGGATTCCCGGCATGGGCGGCGATGTCTATAAGAGGCTGGGTGCTAAACTTGTCGATGTTCCTTCGACACAACTCGTACAAGCGCTGAGCGAAGGCCGGATCGACGGCACCGAATGGCTCGGGCCCTGGTCCGATATCAATATGGGCTTGCACAAGGCCGGCAAATTCTATCACTGGCCCGGGTTCCACGAACCGGGAACGCAGATTTCCCTCGGATTTAACCTTGATCGGTGGAAGGCAATGGAGCCTGGAATTCAGCGCACCATTGAAATCTGCGCCCGGGCAGAAGGCCAGAGACTGTTGGCAAAGTTCAATGCCGAAAACGCACGCTCCATAGCCGAGCTCAAGGCGACTTCGGAAATACAACTGATTCCTTATCCGACAATCGTACTCGATGCTCTGGGCAAGGCTTCCGGTGAATCGGTTGCGGCCCTGTCCAAGGGTGGACAGATTGAAAAACAAATCTATGAGAGTTTCATTCGCGCCCGCTGGCAGCTTCTGCAATGGGCGAAGTTCTCTGATGAAGCTTACCTGCTGGCCCGGCGCCTGCCATTTTCCTACCGCCGGACTGTATCGACAGGAGAGAAGCGAATATTGCCGAGTAAGGATTCGGCGCCAAAGAGCGTTTCCTCCTCGGAACGTATATCGAAGAATATTCCCCAGTTTCAGGTCAAGGTTTCTCCGAGTTCCAAGAAACCCGGTTCTGAAAGCTTCAATCCGTTTCAGAATTGAGAGCCAGTCCACGTTGCAGGCGGAGATCCGATAATATGACCGATAAAAGTACCAAAATAGATCGAAGAAAGTTTGTAACAGCAGTGGGTGCTGGTGCGGCAACTTCCGTTGCGTTGGCCCAACCGGCCATTGCCAGCGGCAAGCGTGTCCTGAGCGTCGCAACGCCCTGGCCCCGGGCTGTAAAGAACGGCAACAGCATCAGCCTTAAGCGTATTGCTAAAACCATTGAGCTGGCAACCGACGGAGAGCTTGCCTTTGAAATTCACTGGCTTGGGGAACGCGTTAAACCGCGCCAGGAATTTGATGCCGCTTCAAAAGGCGAAATCGATGGATATTTCGCACCGGAAGTTTATTGGGACAAAAAATCGGCCGGCTACAATTTTTTCGGTTCCCTGCCTTTCGGCATGACGGCCATGGAAAACGAGGCCTGGCTCTATCAGATGGGCGGGCAGGAACTGTGGGACAGTCTTTCAGGTAAGTTCAATATTAAGCCGTTTGCCGCTGGTAATACCGGTGCGCAGATGGCCGGATGGTTCAAAAAACCGATTGATACCCTGAGTGACCTCAAAGGTGTGCGCATTCGAATGCCCGGTATTGCCGGCAAGGTGTACAAGGAACTCGGCGCCAAACCGCTATTTCTACCGGCGAACAAACTCGTCTCGGGGATGAAGGAAAATAAAGCGGATGCCGTGGAATTTGTCGGGCCGTGGCCGGACATGAAACTCGGGTTGCACAAAATCGCCAAGCACTATTACTGGCCCGGTTTCCAGTCTCCGGGTGCGGTCGTGGCTTTGGGGATCAATCGCCAGGTCTGGGACAGCCTGTCACCGGCTCACCAGGAAATCATCAAAGCCACCTGCATGAGCGAATACCGGGACATGCTCTCGGGCTATGCGAGCAATAATGGCTGGGCAATGAACGAGCTGCGCCACAAGCACAAGGTGGATCTGCGGCAAATCCCGACCGATGTGCTCAACGAGCTCGGTGTCGTCAGCGGTGACGTGGTTGCGGACTCCGTTCGCGGCGACAAGCTGCTGGCCAAAGTTTACAACAGCTATGTGGATTCGCGTATCCAGCTTATTCACTGGGCCAAATATTCCGATGAAGCCTTCCTGGTCGCGCGAAGGCTGCCATTTCCCTATAGTCCAAAACACCTGCGAACCGTACCCAGAAAGCCCCTGGCCGTGCCGACACCGAAAAAGACCCGGGCCACGGTTTCGCGGATCTGAGCGCACTTTGCGTGTTAAGGCATTTGAACGAAATAATAGATCTGGCGGGGCGTCAGTCATTCGGTAGTTTGAACTGAGGCGGGAAGGATTTATGAGGCTTCGCAAATGAACGCTACAAGCCCGGGGACAGAAGCAACGATCTTGATCAGCCACGCGAGTGACAACGCGGCGCTGGCCGGTCGTCTGTATGACCGGCTGCAGAATTATCGGGCCTCACTTGTCACAGTTGGGTTTGAAATCGAGAAAAGACTGCCTTTCCACGGTTTCTGGAAACCGGCTTTGAGCCGGGAAATCAAGCGGGCCGACATCGTACTCCTTATCCTGTCCGACAAATGGGTTCACTCGCCCATCTGCATGGCGCACTTCCGGTTGGCGCAGGCCACGGGGACAAAGGTCATCGCCTTGCTGGCGACGGACATGGACTTTGAACCGACGACATCGGATGTCCTTACCGTCGATTTCAGCAAGAATGAAGGCGAGCAGCTGGAAGATCTCGTGGCGAAGGTCGAGGATATTCTCGGTCCGCGCTTTACCGTCTACGATACGGCGCACCAGATACCCGATTTTACGCCCGTCAAACAATCGCCCTCGAAACTTGAAGTGCGAAGCGGATATTGGCGCGGCCAGTTTTCGATTGCCCTGAGCCTGGCATTGGCCGCCAGCGCCATCGCGTTTATCGCCATGAGCCGACATAGTGTTTATGACTACGAACTGGAACGCGCGCTTTTGTCCTTGAACGATGCCAGGATCGAATCCGCCAATGCCATCGTCGATAACCAGAACATTCGTACCGAGAACGATAATCTGCGGCAAGAAGTAGAGCGGCTGTCCGGCCAGGTGAAGGAGTTGAATAAGGCGGTAACAGAAAAAAATGTGCCGGTTCCTGCGAAAGCGGTTGATCCCGTAAACGGGGCGGAACAGCTGCAGTCCATCTCTCAAATCCTGCTGAATTCCCGAAATGAAAGCTTGGGTCTGCAACTGGCACTGGAAGCTGCGGGGTTGAAAGACAAGACGTCAAAGATCAGCGAGGCCAATCCTCACCTTGTTGCATCGATTTATCGGTCCCTGACGCGGCTCGATACCGGCACTTACCTGAGAGGTCATCAGGCCACGGTTTTTGCCGCCGCGTTTGATGAGCCGGGTGGAAAAATCGTGACGACATCCCGTGACCAGACCTTGCGCATCTGGGATACGGACAGCAAGCAAAATACTCAAACCTTCCGGGTCGAAGACAGCTATGCCCACAGCGCACAATTCAGCCCGGACGGTAAATTCCTGGCTGCAGCCCTTAAGGATGGTTCCCTGGCTGTGTGGAATCTGGGAACGGGTAAGATGGCGGCACGGCCGAAGGAGCACGGCGACGAGATCTATCGCGTTCTTTTCAACGCCGATGGATCGCGGTTGGCGACGTCGTCAAAAGACGGAACCGCGATAATCTGGAACAGCAAGACCTGGAAGCCTGCCGCTGCACTCAAAGGGCACAAAGGCACGGTGTGGTCGGCAGGATTCCATCCAAAGAAGAAGGAAATCGCTACGGCAAGTGCTGACGGTAAAGTGCGGATTTGGAACACCCGGACGGGCAAGCTGATCCGCACGATAGAAGCGCACGATGGAGATGTTTACAGTGTCACCTACGCCCCCGACGGCAAGCGCCTGCTGACGGCATCCCTCGATGGCCGGGTTAAACTCTGGGATCCGTCTACGGGCAAGGCGATAGCCACATTGGTTGAAGGCGAACAGAAAATGTTACTGGCCACTTTCAGCCCGGACAACAAGCTGATTGCCACCGTCGGATTCGAAGCGCGGGCGCAGCTCTGGAACGCGACGACTTTCACACCTATTGCGAGCCTGGAAGGCGAGGACAAGAACTTCCTCAGTGCCGCATTCTCGCCGAAGTCAAATCTGGTGGCGACCGCATCCGTCGAAGGCCAGGTACGTCTTTGGCCCGTTTTTCCGACGACGGAAGCCCTGATCGAAAACGCCATAGACACTGTCTCCCGCGACTGTATTTCACCGGACCTGCGGGTGCGCCTGTCCCTGCCCACGGAAAAACCGAAATGGTGCCAGGACTGATTTCCCGTCATCCGGTAATGATTTGAGACACTCCGGAAGTTAGTCCGGCGGGTAATCGTCCAAGGGGCGGCCCTCTGCCATTGGAGGGTTTCGAAACAAGCCCAGAAGCGTTGCCAGCAAACC
>JANQOC010000131.1 GCA_028279265.1 Hyphomicrobiales bacterium | reverse complement strand
ATGACATTTCCGATGTCATCACCTTTCTCGCCAGCGATGAAAGCCGCTACATCACCGGCGCGACCCTCGACGTCAATGGCGGACGCCTGATGCTGACGTGATATTGTAAAGACCTTCAAACAGGAAATGTTTCTCAACGGGATCCCGCAATGACATCAACCGCAACCACAGTGACCAAGACCATCCCCTTCGATACGGAAAAACTTGACGCGATCATGGATGCGGCTGGACTTGATGCGATCATTGCGACGTCGAAGCACAATATTCGCTACCTCCTCGGCGGTTACAGTTTTTTCTTTTTCGACACCATGACCGCCATCGGCCTGACACGCTATCTACCGGTGCTAATCTATATCAAGGGCCGGCCCGACCAGGCCCTTTATATCGGTTGCGACATTGAAAAACACGAGGAACAAAACGGCCGCTTCTGGCCGGCAAACCTGTCCCTGGGGAATGTCGGGACGGTGGACGCCCTAGAGCGCGCCGCGGTGCACCTGAACAGCCTCGGGTCGGGCCTGCGTACTGTCGGAATCGAAGAGCCGTTCCTGCCTGTGGATGCGGAACGGGCCTTGCGGGAAAATCTCGGAAACGGTCTGACCCTCACCGATGCCGTCATTCCCCTCGAACGCCTCCGGGCCGTAAAAACGCCGGAAGAAATCGCGTACCTGCGAAAAGCTTCCGACGGCGTCGTCAGTTCGATGCAGGCGACATTCGCCAAGCACTGCCTTGCCGGATCCACAAAACACGAGGTAACCGCCGCCCTCATTGTCGAGGAATTATCGCGGGGGCTGGAATTTGATTACAATCAGATCACTGCGGGATTGTCCCACAATCGCGCACCTTCCGATGACAAGCTGCAAGAGGGGGACATCATCTCCCTGGACAGCGGCGGCAACTATAAGGGCTATATTGGCGATCTCTGGCGAATGGGGATCATCGGCGAGCCGGATGCGGAACAGGAAGCTCTCCTGGCCTATATCGAGGACGTGCAGCAGGCGGCGCGCCAACCCATCCGTGCCGGTGCCCGTGGCGGTGAGATCGCCGATGTGGCTGTGCCGTTGGTGGATAATTCGGAGCACGCGCCTTACACCCATTTCATCGTGCACGGCATGGGCCTCGTCAGCCACGAAGCGCCGCGCCTGATGGATGAACCAAGGTTCTCCTATACCGGCGATGACGCTGACAAGCCGCTCGAAGCCGGAATGTGCCTGTCCATCGAGACGACCATGCGCCATCCCAGGCGCGGTTTTATCAAGCTGGAAGATACGGTGCTCGTGACCCATGACGGCTGGGAAGGCCTCGGTGACGGCGCCCGCGGATGGAACCCGGCGGGAACCGGATGAAGTTTTGCTATCGCCTGCCAGGGGTGAATTCGTAACCCTTTGATTTTTTCGCATCAGACACTTCCGAAATTGCGTTCGGAGAAATAATTCAATTTGTGATCTGTATTTGCTTTGATAGTCTTGTCGCCGGTAATCGCGCTACAAGTTGAGGTAACGAATAATGCTTCGGTTCAACCTTCTTTCCGAACAGGACTTCAGTCCTGAAAAACACATCGAAAAAATATTGGGCAAAGTTGAAGATGGAGATATGACGGTAGCCTGTTGGGAGCCCGGTCAGGTAAGCCCCAATCATTGTCATCCGCACGCGACAGAAATCTATTTCTGCTTTCAGGGCGGCGGCGTGATGAAAACGCCCGAGGAAACCATCGATATTGTTCCCGGATCCTTTGTCGTTCACCCTCCCGGTGAGCTTCATGAATACACCAACGGTCCGGAGCGAACCCTGTTGTTCCGCGTTCGCTATGGCAGCGACATGGTCTCGCGAAAGAAAGGCTGGCCGAGCAACAAGAATTTCAAGCTTTCCCAGGAAGATCTGGATTATTTTGCGCAATAGGCAGACGGCTCCAATCTGAATATCCGGGGTGGTTTTCAGGTGCGAACCGGGAGAATCCATAAATCTGCCGTTTTGCGAGCCGAAATTATGGACCACGAGGTGAAACTTTGGCACCTCCCCCCATAATCCGGCTTGCGAAGAAATTCTAACTGGTCCAAGCTGTTACTGCCATACGGGTTCATCCCGGTAAAAACGCGCTGTCACAGTTCCGCCCGAAGGGCGCAACATGGCATACCGAGAAAAATAATTGCTGAAAGAGGAGAGTGATCAATGCCGGTTTACAAGGCTGAGGACATGCAGGCCACCCCGGACATTAAAAACCCCGACGTCATGATGATGCAGTTCGGAGGCGAACTCATCAAGGTGGGTATCGTCACCTATATGGCCGGGGAAGGACCACCCCCTCACTATCACCCCAATGACGAACAGTTCATTTACGTCCTCGAGGGACGCGCGGCGCATTTACTCGATGAAGATGTGTTTTCCATTGGACCGGGAGATCTCGTTCACATCCCGAGAAACGCCGTCCACGGCATCAGGATTCTCGAGGCGCCATTCCGGTTTTTCACGTGCAAAAGTCCTTCCGGCACTGGAAAGCTGAGCGAAGATTATACGGATGTCCCAAATGTCGACGAATTGCGCGATCGTCTGGCTGCGGTTTCTTAACTGGTTAATTCTGCAGACTACCTGGAGGTTTGAAAATAAATCTAAGAATTACGGTTTTGTCCGTGGTCGTCGAAAGCCAGGTTCTGTTAATCAATGAGCTTTTTATGTGAGTAATTATAATAAATTTATTTAGTATAATGAAAATATTTATAGGTATGGAATTTTCTACCATCCTATCTATAATGAGTTTTATAGAATTGACGGAGGTTCTTTGTTGTGACGTGCGTTCCAGTCGGAGCGTTATGTTTCGGACCGGGTGAGAGTATTAATCCAAGCCATACATCACACTTTTCGAACCGGGCGCGTCGAATGAACTCGGAAATCTATAAAACACGGAATAAGTGGAAATATCTGGAGGAAATACCAATATGAATTGGAATATCAAGAGTCTTACTGGCGGAATTGTTACCGCCATGGCCGGTGTCGTTCTGGCGGCGGCGGCTGTCGGGAGTGCCCAAGCAGCCGGTTTTCCCGAAAAGGATATCACCTTCATCGTTCCCTATAAGCCAGGCGGCGGATCCGATGCACAGGCTCGTCGGCTTCAGGCTGGTCTGGAAAAAAATCTCGGTGTCAAGATCCGGATTGTTTACAAAACAGGCGGCGGTGGTGCTGTCGGCTTCAACGAGCTCTATCGATCCAAGCCGGATGGCTACACGATCTCTAACGTCGTTGTTCCAAACATCATCGTAACCTCTCAGGGTAAAGATGTCGGCTACAAGCCCGGTGACTTCTCTTATATCGGCATGACTGAAAAGTCTGTCGGTGCCCTCGCAGTGAAGAAGGGAAGCAAGTTCAAAAACCTTAAGGAACTCGTGACCTTTGCCAAGGCAAACCCCGGCAAGCTGACGATTGCAGGCGTCGGTAGCACGGGCCATTCCAATTACGCTGAAATGGTCAACGCGCTTGGTATCCAGGCAACTTATGTGCCCATCTCGGGAGGCGTCGGCAAGATGCTGCCATTCCTGATCGGTGGCCACTTTGAAGCATCCATCCTTGCGGCTGCCCACGGTGTCAAACACCGCGCCAAAGTCGACGTGCTCGGCCTCGCCGGAGATAAAAAATCATCGGCCCTAGAGGCGCCGACAATGGATTCGCTCGGTTTCAAAGGCTTCACCATGGAGACCACCTGGGGCATCATGGCACCTCCAGGAACGCCCGCGGATCGCATCGCAATTCTTAATGCTGCTCTTCTGAAAACAATAGCTGATCCGTCCGTCAAGGATGCTCAGTTGAAAGTCGGCCTGATACCTATGGCTCAGACTCCGGAAGAGGCTAAGCAATATGTTGCGAACGCCGCCGGAGCCGTGGAACGCAGAGCCAAAATGCTGCAGGCACTGCTG
>JANQOC010000123.1 GCA_028279265.1 Hyphomicrobiales bacterium | reverse complement strand
TAATCGGCTCAGGAATTTGGGATTCTGGGTCGGGCTGTTCGTGTTTATGAATATTGTCGGCGATTGGGCCCCCCTGGTCCGGCAATATCTCACGGACCTGTTATTCTAGAATAAGGGGACAGCCGCAACCGGCGGCGGCAATAAACTTTGACAGGAACACGCGGCTGTGGTCAGGCTTTCATAGGTGAATACTCTATACCTGAATAGTTGGACGTCATGTTCGCAAGTGGTGCAAGTGGTGGGAGACAAATTTGGCAGATCAGGAACTTGAACGCCTCAGTTGGCGGGTCTACAGGCAAAGCGGATCGCCGGAGCGGTTTTTCGACAAAAACTGGTACACCCTGTTTGCGGTGTGCGGAAATTTTGCCTGTCGCGAAACCCTGCATGTCGGTCTGACCGGCCGGCTTGTGGATCTCGACGGCGAAACCGGCTACCAGAGATCGATCTCGACAACGGCAACCCTCGATGACGGCAACAGCCTCCAGACCATAAGCGAAAACGGCTTCGGTCCGGCGCAGCAAACGCTGGATATCAGCTTCAAACCCGTGTCCGAATTCAAAGCGGATTTTGACGAAGGCGATCTTCTGGGCCTGGGCGACCCGGAGGAGGTCGATATCGAAGAGTTCGATGACTTTGTTATTGATGCCGGATATTTGTACCCCGGCTCTGCCAGTGACGATGCGGATCCCGGTACGGCCAACGCCTCGTTTTATTGTGAGCTGGCCCTGCCGGATGCGCTTTTTGACAAGCTGTGGGGGCGGGTATATGAGGGCAAGCCTGTCGATACGGCCTACCTTTGTTTGGCGATCCACGGGTTTCAGGCGCGCGCCGAGGAAGTCGACAGCCTGTCCCAGAACCGGACATTCGGACTTGAAAACGGCTTGAACCTCGCCTGTACAAATTTTTTGAGACTCGATGATTCCACACTGGCTGGGAGCTGATCCCGATTTCATCCGACGATCCTGTAGTCTAACGGACTTGCGGCCCGTCTGTCCCGCCGTTCATCAACCCTGCCGCCCGCCTGTGCTGAGTGCGGGAACTGCAAAATTCCCCAAGCCGGCGGGTTTGAAAGACGGGAGTCTTCGGAGACTGCAAGCCTCCAGGCTTACTTGCCTTTGAAATTGGCCGGTCGTTTTTCAATAAAGGCGGCCATGCCTTCGAATTTATCTTCGGAAGCGTGCAGGAGGTAATAGGCGCTGCGTTCCTGTTTCAAGGCGGCATTGAGCGGCGCCTCCATACCCTGCAATACACTTTCCTTGATCTTGGCTAGTGAAAGTGGCGGCAGGGCGGCCAGGCTTTCGGCCAGTTCAACGGCACGGGGAAGCACTTGTTCATCTTCGACAACCTCACTCGCGAGTCCCAGTTCCCCGGCCTTGATGCCGGAAAACCGGTCGCCGGTCATGACATATCTGAGTGCAATATATTTGCCGCAGGCGCGCAGAAGCCTCTGGGTGCCGCCGCCTCCGGGCATAATGCCCAGGCGTACTTCCGGTAATCCGAGCTGGGCTTTTTCTCCCACAATCAAAATATCGCAGGCTAGCGCCAGTTCAAATCCGCCCCCAAGGGCAAAGCCGTTGACCGCAGCAATCAGAGGTTTGGGAAAAGCCGCGAGGTTCTGCCAGAACTGTTCAATGCCGAGCGCATGAAGTTCCACCGGGCCGGCTTTCGCCATTTCCTTGATGTCCGCACCCGCTGCAAAGGCTTTCTCGTTTCCGGTCAGGACGACGGCGCGCGTCTCCGGATCAGCCGCACAATCGGCTAGAGCCGCATCGAGTTCATGGCGAACTTCCATATTCAGAGCATTCAGCACGTCCGGCCGGTTGATTTGCAGCTTGGCCACACCGGGCGCCGGCATTTCTTTCAATACGTTAGGCATGTATTCCTTTTCCTGTTTAAGGCTCAGATCTGCGTGAAGGTTATCATAGACCCCCGTTCCCTGATGTCCAATTTGCCTTGTCTCCTTCGCTTGGACTTCTGCATGAGAAATTAAGGTGCTTTCTGTTTATCCCGGAATTTGCACAGCTAATACCGGGTCCACTTTGTGTCTTCGAATCTCTGGGATAATATTTGCCGATTCGGAACGGGCGATAAGCCGTTACCAGAAACCGTGCAACGCCCGGAATTCCGGATTATCCAGGACGCGGACTCTGTGCGCCAATTATTTGTATTTGATCCCGGCCTTCGCCGGGAACTCTGTTAGCGGAACTAACTCTGGGGAACTAGTACTGGGGAACTAGCTATGTCTGAAGTGGAATCCTTATTTGGCATTCGCAAGCGGGGTCCGTTTGGACTGCTGTTCAAGTGGAGCTTCATTCTGTTCAATTTGGTTATGCTTTTTGTTTGTCTGAACAGCGGCAGCGCGGGATTACTGCCGTTGCTGCTCCTCTGGTTTTTCGGAGCCCTGGTCCTCGGGGTGCTGACCTATCTGACGCGCGTCAATCACCTGGAAGTTTACTTGTCCTGATCCACATCGGTTTCGCGATCCGCTGCCATATCCTTGCCGCGATCATGGGTTCGGGCAAAGCTGGCCACGGGGAGTCCGGGTAGGGTGCGGCAGGTCCAGATATGGTCGGCATTTTCCAGGCTGACACCTTCATCGAGCGCCCCTCCCTTGATAATCCTGATATCCGGTCTTTTCGAGTTTTCATGCCACAGACGGCTGCCGCATGTGCCGCAGAAATAGCAATCGATCTCGCCGCCGCTATTCGTGGGGCGGGACCATTTTTTCGGTGTCCCCTGCAACAGGTTAAAGGCCGCTGCGGGCAGGGGCATGGAAATTCCAAAGGCTGACGCCGATTGTTTCCGGCATTCCAAACAGTGACAGCAATAGACGTCGACGGGATCCGCGTGAAGTTCAAAACGCACGGCTCCGCACTGGCAGCTACCGGTCTTCGGCTGGTTCTTCATGTCGGCCTACCATCTGTTTGCTTGCGTGCCGTGACTTCAATTTCGATTTTCATGCGCGGGTCTGCGAGACCGGCGACGATCATCGTCGCTGCCGGCCGTACGGGATCGAGATAAGACCGTATCACCGGCCAGCAGGGCTCGAAATCCTGACGGTCAGGCAGGATATACCGCACCCGGACGACATCCTCGAAACCGGCCCCCGCTTCTTCAAGGGCCCAGGCAATATTGCGGAAACACTGTTCCGCCTGGGTCGCCGGATCATCGGAAATCGTCATGTCGCCATAATCAAATCCGGTGGTTCCGGAGATGAAAATCCATTCCCCGTCAACGACCGCACGCGAATAGGCGACATCTCTTTCAAAAGGCGAATTTTGCGACAGGTTCCTGCGGGGCATGATAATCCTTCTGAATTTTGACTTTGACCGATCCTGAAACGCCTCTAGATACCCTGTTTTTTCCGCTGAAAACAGGTCATTTAGCAAAGATTAGGCACTTCATAAGGTGCACAATCTCGTCGTTATTTCCAACTAAGTTGACGCGACTTGAGAAATTTGATTTGAACATTTGAGAAAACCACAAACATTCACTTTGGATCTTGAAACTAAAGGAAAAAATATGAAAACCCCCCAGCAGTTCATGCACAAATTCTGGCTGAGTTTGGTCTGCGCGCTTTTTCTATCAATCACGGGAACCCAAGCCATGGCCGATGCTCAGACGGACTACCTTAAATCCAATGCCAAAGCCAAAGGTGTGAAGGTGACCCAGAGCGGTCTCCAGTACAAGGTCCTGAAGCAGGGCTCCGGAAAGACGCCCGGGGCCTCCGATCGGGTTGAGGTTCACTATCTGGGAAAGCTCATTGACGGAAAGCAGTTCGACAGCTCCTATGATCGCGGCCAGACCATAACTTTTCCCTTGAACGGTGTCATCAAGGGGTGGACTGAAGGTCTGCAACTGATGAAAGAAGGCGCGAAGTACGAATTCGTTATTCCTGCTAATCTTGCCTATGGAACCCGTGGTGCCGGTGGGGTCATTCCTCCGGGCGCAACACTTGTATTTGAAGTTGAGCTCGTAAAAGTTGTAAACTAAGGCTTCCGGGCCCGTGTTGTCCGGCCGCAAGCGCCGGACAACACTTCGCCCGCCTTCGGAGATTTGATTTGGGGGATGGAAGCACTTGGTTGAATCACAGAATGAATTGCTCGACGACGGCGTCTATCTTTTTGTCAAGCAGGATTGCCCCACCTGTCGCCTTGTGGAACCGGTTGTCAGGCAACTGCAATCCCGGTCCCCGGCTCTCACGATATTTGTCCAGGACGACATGACCTTCTTTGCCGGTGTCGAAGGTGTGCGCGACGACCGGTCCCTGGAACAAAGCTATCATTCGAACATAGAATTCGTGCCGACGCTGATCGAAATATCCGGCGGACAGGAAGTCAGGCGCGTTATCGGCTGGGACCGGCAGGACTGGCAGTCCTTGTTCCAGGATCCGGATCTGGGTGCCGACCTGCCGGTGGGTCAACCCGCGTGCGGGTCGCTCTCGGTGGCGCCGGGTGCCGAAGATTATCTTCGCGGGCGCTTCGGTCCCAATCCATTGAAATCAAGATCGTTCGCGCTTTCCCGTTTTGATGATCCCGTGGAGCAGGCCTATGATCGCGGCTGGACCGACGGCTTGCCGGTCGTTCCGCCCACGGCCGAACGCATATCGCGCATGCTGGCCGGAACAAATCGCGATCCCCAGGAAGTCATCGGCAACATTCCTCCCAATCTCGCTGAATGCACGGTTGAAAAGGTCGCCATCAATGCGGTCCTGGCCGGTTGCCTGCCTCAGTACATGCCGGTTGTCCTGGCGGCCCTCGAAACGGCACTGGAGCCGAATTTCACCCTGCACGGCTTGCTGTGCACGACCTGTTTTTCAAGCCCGATTATCATCGTCAACGGACCCATCGCCGGAGAGATCGGTATGAACTGGGGCATCAATGCGCTGGGACAGGGAAATCGGGCGAACGCCACCATCGGTCGCGCCCTGCAGCTGATTGTCCGCAATGTCGGCGGCGGCAAACCTGGGGAGATCGACCGGGCCACCCTCGGCAATCCGGGGAAGTACACATTCTGTTTCGCCGAGGATGAAACGGACCCCACCTGGAAGCCCCTGTCCGAGGCGCGGGGCTTCGCGCCCGGCAGCAATACGGTCACGCTCTTTCCCGGGGACGGCGTCCACGGATTCGGCGATAGTCGCTCGCGGACACCGGAAGAACTGACCCGGTCATACGCCATGGGATTGCTGGGGTGTCTGCATCCGAAACTCTGTGAGGCGACTTATGCGGTTCTCATCATCAGTCCGGAACATTATGCTATTTATCGCCAGGCGGGCTGGGATCGGGATAAAATTACAAGCGAGCTTTACAAGGCGACCGTCAGACCGGGTCGCGATCTTATTCGCGGCGCCCAGGGTGTCGGAGAGGGTATCGATCCCGCCCGCGCCGATGAAGATGTCGCCAAATTTTACGAAGAAGGTTTGTTGATCGTGCGCGCAGGTGGCCCGGCGGGCCTTTTTTCCGGCATTCTGACCGGTTGGACCGCAGGCCGTCACCGCGATGAGTCGAAACCCATAACCAGAGAGATCAAATTATGACCGATGAAGTGAGAATTTTTGATCCCACGGGGGAACAAGCGCCGGCCATGCGAGAGCGCCTTGCTCCACCGGCGTCCCTTGAAGGCAAAACAGTGGCCTTGTACGATATCGGTAAAACCCGGAGCGATGAGTTTCTCGATAGTCTAGAGCCGGAACTGAACAGCCGCGGGATCAAAACTTTGCGCGTCGCCAAGCCGACAAACGCCAAGGTTGCCACGCCGGAGATATTGCGGAAAATCGTTGACGGGGCTGATGTTGTCGTCGAGGCCCTGGCGGACTGAGGGTCCTGCACGTCGTGCGGTCTGCATGACATGAACACATTGGACAAACAGGGTATTCCCGGAACATTTGTTGTTACAACGGAGTTTGAACAGGCGGCGGACGTCCAGGGCAAAGCCCTCGGGTTTAAACCGGCCATCGTATGGGTGGATCATCCGATTCAGAACCGCAGTGCGGAAGAGTTGCGCACGCTGGCGGTCAATGCGGTGACGGAAATCCTGAAGAAAATCACAGCCTAGAACTAGCTATGAGCGAGATAGGCTGGTGGAGGACGGTCGGGGTGCCGGGCTAATTGAAAAAAAGGGATGCAAAAATGACCTCAATGGTAATTGATTATCCCAATTCACAATTTTGAGAATTTACGTTTTCGCGGATTTGACCTAAGTAATCTCAAAACTAAACACGTAATATCTATTTGTCCCGGCTGTTTCAGCTCGAAACACCTTCACGCGAAATATCTTTATGAGTTCGAAGTCCGTAAAAATTGCAGCAGCCTGGAAATTTTCCTGGATATTCTTAGGCCTGTCTTTCTTCATGTCTGTGCCGCATTCATGGGCCCAGGCTTCCCAGAACGACACCGACAAATTCTGTGAGGAAATACTCAACACCGGCGGTGGGTTAAATATCGATGAGATACGCAACTGGATGGAAAAAGGGTCGGAATGGGCCGTCCAGAACCTGACGACCGAGCAGCTCTCCAAGATCAAGTCGTATATTCTCTACGAAGAGAATTTGAAATTCCGATGCCGCGAATTTGTCCCTAAACCCATTAGGAATCCGGTCGAACGTCCGGCAACCCAGCTCAGCGAAGCCAAAAAGTCAGGGGCAAAACAAGCCGGGCGCACCGAACGAAATATTCCGCTGCCGCGCAGGAAGCCGATTTGAGACGACAATCCGTTGCTCGGGACGTCCCGGGACAAAGTTTTCCACAGGCTCGGATATGCCTGAAGTGATCACATTCTTTACATAAACTTATACTAATCTGTGAATTGACAGCGCATTAACCCCGCACACGCGCTGTTTCAAGCAAGTTAGAGTAAGCCCTCTTCACTCTAGCTTGCTTCAT
>JANQOC010000092.1 GCA_028279265.1 Hyphomicrobiales bacterium | reverse complement strand
TTGACCAACGTACAACGCCTTACGCGGCCCTGCTGCTCCGGGTGGGCCTGGGAATCATGCTCCTGGCCCATGGTCTGCTGCTCAAAGTATTTACCTTCGGCATTGCCGGAACGGCAGGATTTTTCGAGAGTCTCGGCTATCCCGCTTTCTTTGCCTATCTTGTTATTCTGGGCGAAATCGGCGGCGGCGTGGCCCTGATTCTCGGTTTATGGACGCGCGCCATTTCACTCTTGCTGCTACCGATCCTGATCGGTGCCACGGTTCAGCATTTCGGCAATGGCTGGCTGTTTTCCGCCCCCAATGGCGGCTGGGAGTTTCCGGCCTTCTGGACGCTGACCCTTGTCGTTCAGGCCCTGCTCGGAGATGGCGCTTATGCCTGGCGGCCGGGCAATGCCCGATTGCAGGCTGCGACGACGGAAACCGTATAGGATTTGGTAAGCGAGTAATATAGAACGAACGCATGCAAAGGAGATCTCTTATGAGCCCCCGGGCCACGCTTAAAACTATTGAGTCACAATTGACACCTCGCCCCATCGACGAGAATGTCCGTATCGGCCACGGTCATCTCAAAGTCGCCAACCTTGACCGTGCCTTGGATTTTTATTGCGGCGTCCTGGGGTTCTCCCTTAAGCAGCGTTATGGAGAGGAGGCGGCATTCCTCTCCGCCGGCGGCTACCATCATCTCATTGGCCTGAATACCTGGGAAAGCAAGAATGGTGGGCCTCCCCAGGCGGGAACCACGGGCCTCTATCATCTGGCGATCCTATACCCGACACGGGCCGCTCTTGCGGATGCCCTGAAACGTCTTCTGGACGCCGGTATCGCGCTGGAAGGCGCCAGCGATCACGGGGTGAGCGAGGCTCTCTATCTCAATGATCCCGACGGCAACGGCCTTGAGCTCTACTGGGACCGTGACGAGAACGACTGGCCGCGCACCGACGATGGCCGGCTGGCCATGTTCACGCGTCGGCTGGATCTTGACGATCTCTTACAGGCCGCGCACTGACCTCTGTCGTATCGGGGCCTCCCATTGTAAAGGCCTCACCTTAATAAGAGCGTCGCCGCCTCTTATTCACAACAGGAATTGCCCTCCTGGATGGGGGGACAGGCAACGGTTCCGTAGCTGCAGTAGACACAACAGTCGCCATGTTTCGGACGCAGGACAGCCCCGCAGCCTTTGCAGTCATAAAAGTACTGGCAGGCATTGGTGGGCATGGTTTCGGTTTCCGCGTGTCCGCATGCCGGGCAGGTCAGGGTTGAGTTGAGCTCAACCTGCGGTTCTGTCTTTTCCACCTTTATCTCTTCCATAGGGCGTATCCCGAGATCGCAATAAATACGGCAAGCAGGGGCAGGAGAACAAAGTCAAGTATTCCAACGACGGCCGACAGGCCCAGAGCCCCGAGGAGCACGACCAGAACCGGTGTAAAGCAGCAGAGAGCTGTAATGATTGTGCCGGTGAGGCCGATTTTCAGGAGTCGCGACATTGAGTCTCCGGGATAAGTTGATATTGCGAAGATTATCATCAAACCAGGCGTTTAAACAGGCACCTGGAAACCAGCCTGGAAATGCCTTGGATTTTCAGGTTCAGGAACACCGCTTTTGCAAGCGCGACCGCAATCAAATTACACAATTTCAAATATTCAGGAGTTAAAGACAGGATCTGGAATCTTTAAGACGCGCTCGCCTCTTTCAGGAATCTGGCAACCCCGGACGGTGTGGCTTCAACACTGACCCCGGCGGCCTCGAGCGCGCTCTTCTTCGAGGCAAACGACCCGCGGCTGCCCATGACGATGGCGCCCGCATGGCCCATCTTCTTGCCTGCCGGTGCCGCACTGCCGGCAATGAAACAGGCGATGGGCTTGGTCATGGTTTGCGCATATTCGCTGGCTTCTTCTTCCATGGTGCCGCCGATCTCGCCGATAAGGGCGATGGCGGTCGTGTCCGCGTCCCTGTCCAGGGCCTCCAGCGCATCCCGGGTCGTCGTGCCGATGATCGGATCGCCGCCAATTCCCACAAACGAGGATATCCCCAGGCCCTCCTGAACAAGGTTCAGGCAGATGAGGGTGCCGAGGCTGCCGGAGCGCGAGATCACGCCCACAGAACCCTTTTTGAAGATACGCTCATTGAATGCCGGCATGAAACCGACCATGCTTTCCCCTGTCGTCACCAGACCGGCGGTGTTTGGTCCGATGATCTTTGCGCCGGCTTCATCCGCGGCGGCGACAAAGTACATGACGTCCTGAACCGGTATATGCTCGGTGAGCACAACGATTTTCCTGATGCCTGCTTCAACGGCATCAAGCACCGCCGCCTTGACGCCCAGGGGCGGTATGAAAAGTATCGACGCATCGATCGCCTGTTCCTTTGCGGCGTCCACCGCCGTACCCCAAACGGGCAGATCCATATGCTGCGTGCCGGCTTTCTTCGGATTGACGCCGCCGATGATGTTCGTTCCATAGTCCCGCATATGGCCCGACCAGAATGTGCCTTGCTTGCCGGTGATGCCCTGGACGAGGACGGATTCATTGCCGCGGATGATCATGACGCTGCCTCCACGGCGGCTTTGACCGCATCGTCCATCACATCGTAACTGTCCAGGCCGAGCCGGGTCCTGACCATGTCGATAGCTTCGTCCTCGCCGGTTCCGTGAATCGTAAAAAACACCGGAACCTCCGGCTTCAGCGTTTCCCAGGCTTCGATCAGCCCTTCGGTCATGACGTCGGTGCGGGCAAAGGCCCCGCAGAAATTGACCAGCAGGGATTTTACCCCGGGCTTGGACAGGACGAGTTCCAGGGCTTCCTTGCCATAGCGGTAGGACTCGCCACCGATTTCGAGAAAATTCGCCGGCTCTCCTCCATAGTGCCGGATGGCGTCCATGCTGGTCATGGTGAGGCCGGCACCGTTGGCCAGGACGCCGACATTACCATCGAGTTCGATGTATTTCAGATTAAGCGCCTTGGCCTTTTCCTCGAGTTCCGTCAGCTTGTCCGGCGTTCCTTGTTCGGCTAGGTCCGGCTGTCGCTTGATGGCGGAATCATCGAGGGTGTATTTGCAATCCAGGGCCATCAAAGATCCCTTTGTCGTCAGCACCAGGGGATTGATTTCCAGGAGTTCCGCATCGATGGTTTGGTAGCAGCCATAAAGCTTGTGCGCGAGTTCCGCCAATTGGTCACCGCCGATTTCCGCGACGTCCGGGAGCCTGTCTTTGAAAAAGGCGAGGTCCGGCTCTGAGCGGATATCCAGTTCGATCCGGGTCAGGGCCTGGGGATGCGCTTCGGCAATTTCCTCAATATCCATGCCGCCTTCGCTGGAGAACAGGAGCAGGGGGCCTTTGCTGGCGGAGTCGTTGAGAATGGCGAGATAGTATTCTTTCTCGATCCCCACCTGTTCTTCGATCAACAGGGAAGAGACCTCATGATCGCCGATCTGGAGCTGCAGAATGCGCGCCGCCTCGCTTTGCGCCTCCTGCGGTGAGGAAACCAGGGCAATACCACCGGCTTTGCCGCGCTTGCCCGTCGGCACCTGCGCTTTGACAACCGCGGCGCCAAATGATTCTACGACTTGTGCGGCCGCATTCGCAGACCGGGCGATTTCTCCCTTGGGCGTTTCAATACCGGCTGCGCGCAAAAGCGGTTTGGCCGCGTGTTCCTCGAAGTTCATATCTACTTGCCGTATTTTTCCCAGTGCGGTCCAAATAGCTCTTCTTCCGTCGGCTTGTCCTCGGGAATCGTTTCAACCACATGGGAAATGTTCATGAAGCATTTGTAATTGAGATTGTCGGAGAGCGAGTTGCCCTGCCAGGTTCCACAGCCCATGGACAGCGTAAAGGCCAGACCGTTTTCAAAACTGCCGCCATTGGCGAATGTGTG
>JANQOC010000064.1 GCA_028279265.1 Hyphomicrobiales bacterium | reverse complement strand
AGTTCAACGAGTTCCTGAAGAAACGGCGTGGCGCCAACTGTCATTGTCAGGTTTTTATTCTCAACTAGGTCCAGCCCTTCGGCCGCATCCCATTTCTCCTTCAATACCGCTTCTATTCCCAGTGTAACAGGCAGTAGAATTCCGTAGAGATAACCACCAATGTGGGTAATAGGAGCCGGCATGAGTACCCGGTCATCCTGGTCGAGGCTCCAAAATCTGATAACGTTTCCAATTTCCGCGGCGAGTGTGTTGTGACTGTGCAGGACACCTTTGGGACGACCGGAGGTACCGGACGTGTACATCAACAACTTCACGGCATTGGGAGAGACATCAATATCCGGTTCGTCCGTAAATGAACTGTCAAATAACGCATCGAAATTATCAGGACCATCCCCAGTTCCGCGTACTGTTATAATCCTAGTCAGGTACGGAAGATTCTCTTTGATCCGCCTTTTTAGGGGTACATAGTCAAAATTTCCAAAATGATCCGGGGCTATGTACACCCGGGATCCTGAATCTCTGAGGATATGCAGAACTTCCGATTCTCGGTAGATCGGGATGATAGGATTCACCACGAAACCACTCATGGTTGCGGCCATGTCAATAACTGCCGCTTCCCACCAGTTGGGCAGTTGATAGGAAATGACATCTCCCTGTTTTAATCCGATCTTCCTTAGAGATAGAGCCAGTTGGGCAGACAGATCTTTCAACTCCCGGCATGTCAGGGACCGGCGACTATCCGTTATTAGAATTTGATCAGGCTTGGTTTTGGCCCATTTGTCCAGATGGCAGGCAATTGTCCGATCAATCCAGTCGCCGGAGTTTTGGAACGACTGAATCATATTTTCGTCTAACCGGGTCTCCCATCCGCCGATATCTTTCATGATTTACTCGTTACCTGGTTCTCGTCAGAGCTTATTAAACAACCGCTCACTCCTTTTTTCAATTTCAGCAATCGTTTTCTGAATCGACAGAATTGTCGGAAGAAAAATGATTTCAGCTGTTTTACTCACCAAACTCAAAATTTGACAATAACGGTCCGCAGCTGCGAGAATTTTTATTTTTTTAGTGAGGGAGGATTCAAAATGCAGAAAACAGTCGAATTTAATAGCCTTGGTGATAGCTGCAAAGGCGTACTCTATCTCCCTGATGATGCGAATGGCCCCGTCCCGCTGGTCATCATGGCCGGTGGCTGGTGCTATACCAAAGAAATTGTTATGCCCCACTATGCAAAGAGTTTTCATGGTTTGGGAGTGGGCTATTTAATTTTCGACTATCGCCGATTTGGTGAGAGCGAAGGTGAGCCCCGACAACATATCGATCCATGGGATCAGATAGAAGATTACAGGAATGCGATCAGCTACGCTGAAAGCCTTAGTGAAATCGATTCCGATAAAATTGGTATCTGGGGAATTTCCTATAGCGGTGGACACGTGCTTGTTACAGCCGCCCTCGATCCCCGTGTCAAGTTCGCCATTTCCACCGTACCTGTCGTGAACGGCTATCAAACAATGCGGCGATGCCATGGTGAAAGGCGCTTCGCCGAACTCAACGAGATTATCCTGCAAGACAGACGGTCTCGTCAAAAAGACAATGAGCGCGGCATGCTGCCCATGTCTTCATTGAAGCCACATGAGGAAATGAGCTCATGGCCTTATCCGATCGTCAATGAAATTTTTAACGACATCAAGGAACGGGAAGCACCGCTGCATGAACATCACAATACGATTGAATCCGTGGAATTGCTGATGTCCTATGACATCACGCCATACTGCAAGCGCATAGCTGAAACACCTGTCTTGATGGTTATCGCCGAGGGAGACAATATTACGTCAGCAGACCTCGAAATAGATGCTTTCAATGCCATCAAGAATCCGAACAAGGAGCTTGAAGTCATTCGAGGTGTCACGCATATGAGCCTGTATTCCAATGCGGATCATCTGGCAAAGGTCGGAGAGGTGCACGCGGCATGGCTCAAGAACACGGTCTCGCAACTCCAATAGTATGTTTGGATTTTTCACACGAACCTGACACGCACTTTTTCCAGTCGATGTGACTCGCTTTGATGGACATCATTCGTGTCTTGGATGAGTGGACCGCTGATTCTCCATGCCTGATCGACATGACGAACTTTCTGAAAAGTGGCGGCACCTTCCTAAAGCAGACATTCGGACGCTCACTTATTGATACAGCGATGTTCAACCAGTAGACATGGCAAAGCATCGGCGAATCCTCAAATCGCCCTTTAAGTCGTCAGTCGGATTCTGAAAGTTTCGGTCGCCGCCGCGGTTAAGGTTGAGTTGTTGCAAGTTGATAAACCAACATCTCGGTTATGATGGCCTGCTCGCTTTCGTCAAGCCGGCCATGATTTTTTAGAAAACTGGTTATCCACCGCCCCGCATATCTGTCGTAGAGTCTGCCGTCGCGTAAAATCAAGTTCCGTCGCGCCAGATTAACGGCGGAGTCGTGGCACATAATACATTTTCGTCTGTATAGTCCCTCTCTTTCCAGAATACCCATG
>JANQOC010000053.1 GCA_028279265.1 Hyphomicrobiales bacterium | reverse complement strand
TCATTAGCGTACGATCCTGAAAATCCTTGAATTTCGGAAAAATCAATTAATGCAATCGATTGCATTTTTTCGTGTTACGGGTTAAATATGAAGTGTGTTCGCACACAGCCCATGACATTCAGCATCGTTTGCTTTGTGGTCATGGTCGATCAACGAATTCTATCCGCCGCAGAGTGAATGCAAACCGGGTCATGCAGTCGAAACGTACGACATTAAAAGAAGTCGCAGCAGCGGCCAATGTTGATCCTTCCACGGTTTCAAGGGCTCTGAACCCGAAAACCCGGGGATTATACCGTGCCGAGCTGATCTCGCGCATTGAGCAAATCGCCCGGGAACTCGGTTATCAGCCCAATGCCACAGCCCGGGGGTTGAGGACCAACCGGTCGATGATGGTCGGTGTCTTGATCCCCGATATCACGAACCCCATTTTCCCCCCGATTGTGCGGGGTATTGAGGATGCCCTTGAGGCCCACGGCTACGCTGCAATCATTGCCAATGCCGACGCCGAGTATGATCGTGAGTCCAACCGTATTGACTGGCTCAGGTCGCGAGGCATAGATGGTTTGATCGTTGGAAGCGGGCATCTTAAGGATAACTCAATCGTCCAGAACCACAAATCCGGATTGCCTGTCGTTATGGTAAACAGGCGCGTGGATGATCCCGAAATCGCTTCCGTGGTTTCCGACGATCAATATGGCATCGAACAGATCGTTAAACATGTTTACGATCTGAACCACAGAAGTGTCGGATTCATTTCAGGCCCACAACATCTGTCAACCGGGCGGGACCGGTATGAGGCTTTTCTCAAAGTCGCAAAAAAGCTGAAGCTCGAGAACTTCGAGAGCCTGATCGTCGAGGCCAAATATTATAATGAAGCCGAAGGTGCGAGATGCACCCAGGAACTGCTCGATCGGTCCAATGAGTTCACGGCAATCATTTCAGCAAACGATTTGCTGGCCATTGGTGCCATTGCCTCTCTCAAAGAGTTCGGAATCAGATGCCCGGAGGATGTCTCTGTCACCGGGTTTAATGATATGCCTTTTGTTGACCGTCTCAATCCGCCGCTTACAACGGTCAGGATTGAATCCTATAAGGCGGGGTACAGAGCCTCCGAGATTCTGCTCAAGCAAATCCATGATACTGAAAATAAGTTTGTTTGTTCCCGCGAAGTGCTGCCGGTTCAGCTTATGGTCAGGGGCTCCACAGGTCCCGCTTAAGGTTATTAATTTACCACACCCGTTAATTCCAATCCCAGGTTTCAGTTCTAAGTTTCACCGGTACCGTTAAATTGGGACTCCGAGAGGTCCAAAAATTTGCGGGAAAATTGAAATGTCTGAAGAAAGAAAGTGGTGTCGATTCCGAACCCTGAAATCTGCAAAGATTATCCGGAAAAATGAAAACCTTTCTCTGGATTGTACGTTGAGAAACCGTTCTGAATTTGGGGCGCAAATCTCACTGGAAAGCCCGGTTGTCATTCCAAAAGAGATGGAACTCCTGATCGAGTCCGACGAATTGATAGCGGCTTGTGCCGTTGTTTGGCAGGACGGAAATCGGGTTGGCCTTTGCGCCTTTTCGGGCTGGAAGCCTGCTACCAAACCTGCCAGGTTCTCGAAAAAGCCCCTGGAACACGAACGCTACGTGATCTAGTAAAAATATTTCCAAATGATCCCTTGTGTATTCGTTCGTGCCTGGCCGCGATGCGAGCCCACGCACTGTACAAATTGCCCAGCTTTAGTTCGATCTGGGAAAGTCAATCGAAATTAAAAATTGTTCTATAGGCCGACTTGTCTCTATAGTTCAGTCAAATGATTACACTACGTCAAATCAGATCATTCGTTGCGGTTTATGAAGAGGGGTCCTTCACGAGCGCGGCGGAGAGAGAAGCCGCCACACAATCGGGAATTTCGCAGCACGTCAGCCAGATTGAGACAATTCTGGGAGTGTCCTTGTTCGAGCGCGGGTCGAGGAATGTCGTTCCCACGGCGCCGGGCAAACGCTTTTACAAGAGGTGCGTGCTTGTTTTGCGTGAACTGGAAACTGCGGAGAATGAAGCGCGGCTATCCCACGGATCCCTCAGTGGCAAGCTGACGGTTGGTCTGATCCCCGCATTGGCACGCCGGGTTCTCAGTACCGCCCTTATAAAGCTCACGCAGGAGAACCCGGAAATAGACGTGCGGATCGTCGAAGCCTATAGCGGCATGCTTACGGACATGGTTCGGGCTGGTGAACTGGATTTTGCAATTATTCCGGCTTTTGAGGGGGCGGAGGGCTTATCCGTCAACCATTTCTTCAAGGACCGGGAAATGTTCGTTGCCGCCGCGGATTCGTCTCATCCACACCTGGAACCGATTAGCCTGTCGACAGTTCAGGATGCGAAAATCGTGCTTCCAAGTCCGGCGGGAAATGTTCGACGGCAAACGCTTGATACCTATTTCAATCTCGTCGGTGCGAAGTTTGAAACGGTTCTCGAGATCGACGGAATGATCGGTACCCTGGATTTTATATCCCGTTCCGACTGGGTTTCAATTCTGCCTTCAGTTTTGCTGGCAGGTGATTTTGACGGCAGCAGACTGTCGATACGCCCTATTGAATCTCCCCCTCTGGATGTTGATTTTGTGCTGGTACAGCCCACCCGAAAGTCTTTGTCACGCCAGGCCCATGTGTTTGCAAATTATCTCAGCGAATACGCGCTGACTCTGACAAATATTCAATTCGACAAACAGGAAGTTTCGTGATCAGCCGATTGTTCCGTTCTGCATCAGGGCGGCAAAAGCATCTATCGTGAGTTTTAGAGCGGCGACTGATAGTAGGAGATAACACCAGAAATACAGGGTTTTCTGCGGCAGTCGGTCATGCAAAACTTTCCCGAGCCAAACGGCAAGTGGAATTACAGGCAACAGCACCAGTGATTTCCAGATCAAACCGGGCCGCTCCAGGGTAAGATAGAGATAAGGAACGGCTTTTATGAAATTTCCAAGTGTAAAGAAAATAATCAGCGTTCCCGCATAGACGGTTTTGTCGAGGCCGCGGTTCAGCATGTAGGCGATCACGGGCGGACCGCCGCCATGGGCGATGAAACTTGTAAATCCCGATACGGCACCTGCCGCGACGGCAATCCCGGGCCGGCAGGGCATTTTTCGGGAAGATGTGGCCTCTCGAGACAAGGCCCAATGAACGCAAAACAGCAGGGTCAGTACGCCCATGCTGGCGGCCACCAAGTTCGGATTGACGTTGACAAAGAACAAGGCGCCGAGACCGGTTCCCACCAGCACCCCTGGCCACAACCAGAAAACATCCTTCCTCGACCAATCTGATTTGCGAAAGGCGCGAATGGCAAACAAGTCCATGATGGAAAACATGGGCCCAAGTATTATGGCTGCTTCCAGAGGCGGCACGACCAGAGCCAGAACAGGGATCCCGATCAAAGCGATGCCGCCGCCGAATGCCGCTTTTGTCAGGGCGATGAGGCCAATAGCAAAATATCCGACAACGTAGAACCAGATATCCGTGGGAATGGGAACTTCAGTAAACATCGTTCATATTTTGGTGCAATTTCGAAAAATCATTCCAAAATTGCTTCTATTGGCGGAAACATAGGGTTAAATTGAAACATTCTGATCGCAGGACAGTGGGATCGGGTATGGATAGCCGAATTTCGCAAGCGGATAGATTTATCGGGAGATAATCCGGTTCAAAATTTACAAGGACAGCCTCAATGATCTTTCAGCAGCTATTTGATCCAAAATCAAGCACGTTCACTTATATTCTTGCCAAGGATGTGGGCAGGGAAGCCCTGATCATCGATCCGGTGTTTGACCAGGTGGATACCTATATCGCCCATATCGAACGCATGAATTTAAAACTGGTGAAAGCGCTGGATACCCATATTCATGCGGATCATGTCACGGGACTTGGTGCACTGCGCGATATAACCAAGTGCGTCACTGTCATGGGCGAAAAAAGCAGTGCCGAAGTCGTTTCAATGCGGGTCCGGGAAGATGAAAAAATCAATATTGACGGATTGCATTTGAATACCATGTACACACCCGGCCATACCGATGATTCCTATAGTTTCACTATGAATGGCAGGGTCTTCACCGGAGATGCTTTGCTGATTGGCGGAACCGGGAGAACGGATTTCCAGAACGGCGATCCCCTGGCCGGGTACGATTCCCTGTTCAACAAGATACTCAAGCTGCCGGAGGATACGCTTGTCTATCCGGCTCACGATTATCGTGGCAACACGGTTTCGACGATCGGATACGAAATAACAAACAATCCGCGATTGCAGGTAAAAAATGCTCAGGAATATGCTGACATCATGAACGGCTTGAAGCTGCCAAATCCAAAAATGATGGATGTTGCCGTTCCTGCTAACCAGGCGCTGGGAAAATCGCTAGAAAAGTTTTTGCAACCCGGCGAAGCCTTGTCAGCCAAAGATGTTGAGAAGGAATGTTCCCGGGCAAATATCGTCATGATCGATTTGCGCGAAAAATCAGAGCGTGAGCGTGACGGCTGGATTCCTGATTCCCTGCATATTCCTTATGGCGAACTGGAAGAGCATGCTGCCAAGGGAGGGATGCTGGAACAGATAATCAGAGATCATCCGGGGTGTGTCATATTTTATTGTGCCTACGGCGAACGCTCGGCAATGGCCATTGATACCGTCAGAGACCT
>JANQOC010000049.1 GCA_028279265.1 Hyphomicrobiales bacterium | reverse complement strand
CGATGTCGGGTCGGGAATCTACAGTCCGCAGCCAAAACGAATATGCTAGGGTCGGCCTGCGCCGGGGTGAGCACCGGACAAATTCAAATTTGATAAATCTTTGGCAACCAGTGCACCGGGACCGACGTTTGCCGGTTTATATCACCAGGACCAAAATACCCGATTGAGAGGAGCGACAATGGGCAGCCTAGGTTGGAAAATCGAACACGTCCCGGGGGCCGAAACTCTTTGCCGGAGCTTTCTTGGGCTTTGGTTTTCTTTTGGTTGATGATTTGGCCGAAGTTCCCGTATCCGCGGCGGATCCGGTCAGATACATAGGGGCGGGGTTCGAGAATTTGGTTTTTGCAACGACATGGACAATTTTGAAGTTATTTGCCTTCAGCTGATTGAGGAAATTCATCATGCCCCTTGCTGTCGATCTCTTGATATCATGGAACAGAACGATACCGCCGCCCTTGCGTTTGAGCTGAGCTATGGTTCGGCGGACCAGCCGATTCGCATTTGGCGTATAAGAGTCATTGGAGACGATATCCACGGAAAAGATCGCCAGATCCCGCTCGGCCGCATATTGTCGCAAGCGCTTTGAATCGCTCAGGAACGGAAACCGGAAAAATGGAGCAACTTCTGCGCCTGCATATTTGCGGATTGCCTGGAAGCCTTTTTCAATGTCCCTAATCGCCGCCCGCTTTGACAGACGGGCAAGATTAGGATGACGATAGGTATGGCCGCCGATGGTGTGCCCGGCTTTTACAACCGCTTGCAGGGTTTTTGGATAGGCCCGGGCCATACGGCCAACCGGAAAAAATGTGGCGCGGGTGCAATGGGCAGCCAGAGCCTTGAGAATTTTCGGCGTGTATTGGGGATGGGGTCCGTCATCGAACGTCAGTATGACTTCCCGCTCTTTCAACTTGATGGTTGAGGGATACTGGATCGTTCCGAATTTCGGGCCGCCGGTAGAATCGATTTTTATCGTCCTGGCAACACCGAGGGATTTGCCGGAATCAAGGCAATCGGCGAGGACCGCAGTCGAAACGGTTGCCAGGGAACCAACCGCAATCAATCCGATGATCAATGATCTCATAACCCACCCAATATTCCATTCCGATCGCTTCCAGATATCACGTTACCTAAAATATTTCACCACCCCAATAATATGCTTTGCGCTTAAAGCGCTTTGAGGCTATTCGGATATCTGAGACGAAACGCTTGTAACATAACGTGCGATCTCACAATTCGGAATTCCCAATATCGTTAGCAGGCAAAGATTTTTCCCCGGCGTGTTAAAAATGGCATAACCCCATGACTGAAAATATCGAGCAAAATCAGTTGCGTAGCGAAGATGGTTCGCTTCTGTCGAACTTTGTCAGATCTGTGGAAGATGGCCTTGAACGCCGTGATCGCAAAAGCGTGCGCGAGGCCGTACTGGATCTTCATAATTCCGATCTCGCCGATTTGATGGAACTGCTGCGCCCCGATGATCGGACACTGCTGACCCAATATATCGGGGATGATCTCGATTTCAGCATGTTGACGGAACTCGATGAACCCGTGCGCGACCAGCTGGTCGAGGAACTTCCCAACGAACAACTGGCTCAGGCTGTCGTCGAATTGGATTCCGATGACGCGGTTTACCTTCTTGAAGATCTCGAAGTCAGTGATCAGACAGATATTCTGTCTCAAATTCCAGAGATTGACCGGGCAACCCTGCAGCGCAGCCTGGACTACCCGGAAGATTCAGCCGGCCGTATGATGCAGGCGGATGTCATCGCCGTACCGCCCTACTGGTCGGTGGGACAGACCATCGATTATATGCGCGAGACCGATAATCTGCCTCAGAATTTCTCAGAACTCTATGTGGTCGATCCATCCTTTCATCCCCTGGGGTTTGTACCCCTGAGCCATCTCCTGCGGACCAAGCGGCCGGTTCCCATCAACGACATTACGGATTCGGATCTGCGAATGATATCCGTTATGGAAGACCAGGAGGAGGTGGCCCGAATATTCGAACGCTATAATCTCATGTCCGCGCCTATTGTTGATGACGACAATCGCCTCGTGGGCGTCGTCACCGTTGACGACATCGTCGAGGTTATCCAGGAAGAAGCGGAAGAGGATATTCACCGGCTTGGGGGCGTCGGTGACGAGAGCATTACGGACACGGTCCTCAGTACAACCAGGAGCCGGTTTACCTGGCTGTTCGTCAATTTGCTGACGGCTATACTAGCGTCGCTGGTCATTTCCTTGTTCGATGCGACGATCGATCAAATGGTGGCACTTGCCATACTGATGCCTATTGTGGCTTCCATGGGGGGGAATGCGGGAACACAGACAATGACCGTTGCCGTGCGCGCACTGGCCACCCGCGATCTTGGAACCGTGAACGCTTTTCGGGTTATCGGTCGGGAGTTTGTGGTCGGTGTTCTTAATGGCCTGCTTTTTGCCGTGATACTGGGTGGTGTCACGGTTTTCTGGTTTGGCAACGATCAGCTTGGACTGGTGATCGCCTGCGCCATGGTTTTCAATATGGTTGTGGCCGGTCTATCGGGAATTCTGGTTCCCCTCGGTCTGGATCAGATGAAAATCGATCCGGCCGTAGCCTCCAGCGTTTTCGTGACGACGGTCACCGATGTGGTCGGTTTCTTCGTCTTTCTGGGACTTGCGGGGTACTGGATGTTTTAAGGCCTTCGGCTAACCGGGCTCAGCTCGTGGGGGCCAGTTTACGTGTGAGATTCTCGAACTCTTTCCGCAGTTCTTCATTTTGAAAAATCTGGTCGAAACCCGGAGCTTCAAGGCGCCGGATGGCATCGAAGGAGGATTTTGCATCTTCCACCAGGGATTTCAGCTGAAAGCTGGCTTCCACCGTTTCATAAGTATTGTCCGCGATCCGCAGATCCCGTTTCGTCCGATTGCGGGCCGCTAAAATCTGTTCGCGCTGGGCTTTCAGATAGTCACGATAATAAACGGCGACTTTTTCGGAAAAATCCTGGGCTTTGCGATTGGCCAGCAGGGCCCGCCTCTGATCTTCCCGGTTCGGTCCCCGCAGCAGTTTGCGCGTTTCAAACCGTGTCTTGCGAATATCGGTAATAATTGATTCCAGCCGGCGCAGATAAACCTGGTCGATTTTCTGGATCAGCGTATCCTGGGCATGCATGAGCATCGCAAAAAGTGCGGCATGCATGGCGAAATAACGACGCGCCGCTTCCACGCTTTCGCCGTTTTCACTCATCAGCTGACCGAGGCGCGTATCGATCGCGCGCGCCGCATCGAAGGCCGCCACGAGTTTGATGAGATCATCCGACAGGACACTGCCAAGAAGCAGGTCCAGCTGTTCGCTGGACATGTCAACGCCTTTGGCGGTCAGAGCCTGCTTGATATCATCACGCTTTTGATCGATGGCGCTTTCATTTTCTAAAATGCGCGTTTCAAGATCGGCAATTTCGGAATCGATGGAGGCGACCGTGTCCGTCAGTATGCCGGGCAACATACTGTCCTTGGGCGCATCCAGACGTTTTTCCCGTAGGTTTGCGATATTCTTTTCAATCGTCTCAATGTTTGATTTGTAGTTTCCAATCTGGGTCTGCCACTCGACGATGGGAGCATCGGTGACAACCGACAAGGCCGACTCCAGGAGCTTCTGGATCGAGGATTGCCGGTCTTCCCGGGTCTCCGTCCATGGCGGCACGGCAACGATGTAGTCGTCGCGGCTCGGGAGCTTTTTGGCGCCGCGGCGTTCATCGGACGCTTCTTCGAGAATGGAATCAATTGCTTTTAACAGGGCGCGCGCTTGTTTTGATGATTGATCTTCAAGAGTCTCTTTGTCATCGGTTAGCTGTTTGCCCTCGGCCGCATATGCCAAACCCGCCTGGAACGGTCGCACGCATAAGAGTGTCAGGCTCACCAGCCCAAGGACAATGAACAGTTCCTTTAGTCCCACAACTCTTTGCATAATTTCCAGCTTCCTCTGCTAAGGTCTGAACCCTGAGACCTGTCACGAGAAGTCTGTGACACCCGCGGTTCACATCCGGTTAGATGGACTTATTTTACCGAATATCGAATATATTGCGAAAGAAATAGAGTTCGCACTTAATTTAAGTCCATGCCCACACTTAATAGGTAGTCCGAGTCGGCGGCCAAAAAAGGGCGTTCTTCAATTTTTGGTAATTAACCGTGAACAAGGTCTGAATTGAAAGCCGGAAAGTATCGCAAAACTGCCATTTCTTATAATTAGACCAATTGCCACAAAAAATTCAGAACTTTTGATCCCTGGGTCTTCAACAGGGAACTTGGCGAAACCGAATTTACGGGCTATGTCTGGAGAGATCCGGTTGGAATTGCAGCATTATTTCTCCGGCGGACAGAATCTGATTCAAAGGTATGGTCATGATTCCCAATGAGATCCCGGGCCTGAATTTTGCTCTCGGTGAAACGGTAGATCTGTTGCGCGACAGTGTGCGCTCCTTTTCTTCGGATCAGATTGCCCCGCGGGCCGAGGAAATCGATCGCAGCAATGAATTCCCGAGGGATCTCTGGCCACAGCTTGGCACGCTCGGGGTGCATGGGATCACGGTTTCCGAGGAATATGGCGGCAGTGGTCTCGGTTATCTCGAACATTGCGTGGCCATGGAAGAGATTAGCCGGGCTTCGGCATCGGTGGGGCTGTCTTATGGCGCCCATTCGAATTTGTGTGTGAATCAGATTTTCAGAAACGGCTCCAAATCCCAGAAAGAGCGATATCTGCCGAAACTTATATCGGGAGATCATGTGGGCGCACTGGCCATGTCGGAACCCGGTGCGGGATCCGATGTGGTCTCCATGAGTCTCAAGGCCGAGAAAAGAGGCGCTCATTACGTCCTCAACGGTTCGAAAATGTGGATTACCAACGGACCGGTCGCCGATACGCTGATTATCTACGCCAAAACAAACATGGACGCCGGTGCCAAGGGTATCACGGCTTTTCTCGTTGAAAAAACATTCGATGGATTTTCTACGGCCCAGAAACTGGACAAGTTGGGGATGCGCGGCTCCGATACCTGCGAACTCGTTTTTGAAAACTGCGAGGTCCCGGAAGAAAATGTTCTCGGCGAAGTTGATGGAGGGGTGCGGGTGCTGATGTCCGGGCTCGACTACGAACGGATTGTTCTTGCCGCTGGTCCCCTGGGAATTATGCAATCAGCAATGGATATCGTCGTACCCTATGTCCATGAGCGCAAGCAGTTTGGACAGCCCATCGGAACCTTTCAGCTCATGCAGGCTAAACTCGCCGACATGTACACGACCATGAACGCCAGCAAGGCGTACGTGTATGCGGTTGCCGCCGCCGCCGATCGCGGTGAGACAACCCGCAAGGATGCAGCCGGGGCTATACTCTATGCTGCGGAAAAGGCCACGGAACTGGCTCTTGCGGCAATCCAGACCCTTGGTGGCATGGGATACATCAACGAGACCGCAACCGGGCGTCTCCTCAGGGATGCGAAGCTCTACGAGATTGGCGCCGGCACCTCCGAGATCAGAAGAATGCTCATTGGACGGGAATTGTTCAATGAAACGGCCTGAACTCAAATTGAAATCAACTATTTCTCAAATCATTGCCGCGACAATTCTGTTCTTCAGTCTGGCGGTATTCATTTCGATTCCGAGTGTTCAGGCACAGGAGCAGAAGAGACTGAACAATGCGATGATCGAAGTCTGCGTGCGTGCGGAAGCGCAGAACGGCCGAGCGATTATTGACTGCATCGGGCGATTTTCCAAACCCTGTCGTGCCCGTGAAGACAATAAATCTCCGGTAATGCAGGAAGAATGCCTGGAGCATGAGTTCGTGCTCTGGGACCAGCTACTGCGGAAACAGGTCAAAGGAATAAAAGACGTCATTCAGGCCGGTGAGGCACAGGAACGCTTCAAAACGTCCCATGACTTCTGGGTCAAGCACCGGCAGGCAGAGTGCCGCTTGCCTTATATTTTGTTGCCCCCCGGATTCACATCCAAGCAAATGGGACTTGATTGCGCCATTCGACTCACGGCAAGACGTCTGGCAGAAATTAAATCTCTGGAACGGTTACTCCAGAAATAATGGAAATTCTGGTAACTCTGGCCCTGGGTCTCATATGATCGACAATTCGGCAATTTCTCAGGCTGATTTACTGAGGGCAAGATTACGGGGTTCGAACTTTTGGGTGCTCCCTGAAGTTTGGGATGTCGCGAGTGCACGCGTTTATGCGGATCTTGGGTTTGATGTCATCTCGACATCGGCAGCGGGTATCGGTTGGGCACAGGGATACAAGGAGCATGAAGCCATCAATGCCGAGGAATTGCTGCTTGTCGCCACCCGAATTTTGCGCACAACCGGCAAGACGGTCATCGCCGATCTGGAGGGGGGTGAGAACTGCGACATCGATCATTTGAAACGCATGGTCGACGCCGCCTTGTCCCTGGGCTTGTCGGGCATTCGAATTTCCGATGGATCACGTACCGTTCATGACGCGGCCATGCCCACGGATCAGATGTGTAATCTGATCAAGGCTGCGCACTATACCATGTCTGTTCGCGGACGAACTGTACCGCTTGTTGTGCACTCCAGGGTTAATCTCGCTCGATCAAGACAGGAAGATGGCGAACAGGCCCTGTCCAATCGGATCCGGCGTTATCGGGATGCCGGTGCCGACCGGGTATTCTTTAATGAACCGGTTTCCCCGACAGTGATCCGTGATCTGAGCGCCGCCCTCAAAAAAGACATTGGAATTTCGGTGCAAACCATTGGGGATCATAAACTGCGCGATTATCAGTCTTTTGATATTTCGTGCCTGGCCCTCGGTCCCCATATGGTGCGCCGGGCGCAGGCGGATCTGCAACGGAGTGCCCGGGCCCTGCAGGCGCAATTGCAGCCTGCTGCAGCTTTAATCAATGACGATGCGGATCAGGTACACGCCTAGATTGGTTTCCCTCCGGTCGAATGCGGTCTAGATTATCCCGCGAACATCAATGGGAATGATCGCGGCAAACCCGCATCAGGATCTTATTCAGTCAAATCCATATGTTTTTCTATTTGTCAAAAATCATCGGGTTTTTTCTGCTGCCCTCCCACATCCTGGTCGGCATGTCCGGTCTGGGCATCCTTCTCCTGTGGACAAGGTGGCAAACTGCAGCGCGTCTTTGTATCAGTACAGGCGTTGCCGGTTTGCTCATCATCGGGTTCAGCCCGTTGGGAAATATCCTTATTCTGCCGCTGGAAGAGCGGTTCCCCAATGAGATACCGGTGGGTACCAAATCGTTTGCGGGAATTATCGTTCTCGGGGGAGGCACGAGTTCGAATCTCAGCTTTCATCGTCAGCAAGCCCTGACGAATGAAGCCGGGGAACGAATTCTGGGAGCCGCAGAGTTAGTCCGGCGATTTCCCAATATCCCCGTCATTTACAGCGGCGGCTCGAATGCGCTTTGGGATGAAAAGAACTCGGAAGCGCGCATGGTGGAAGAGTTCATTCTCCCGGTTGTAAAAATCGATCCCAATATTGTGCGCTTTGAGATCCGGGCGAAAAACACCTATGAGAACGCGATTGAAGTGAAAAAAATGATCCAAGAGCCGGCAAGCGATCCCTGGTTGTTGGTGACCTCGGCCTATCATATGCCGCGATCCGTGGGCGTTTTTAGAAAAGCCGGATACAATGTGGTACCGTGGTCGACAGATTTCCGGACCCGGGGTACAAGCGATAGGTATCGCCCCTTTTCCAAGTATTCAGAAGGGGTAAAGAGGGTCGATACGGCGATGCGAGAATGGATTGGTCTCCTGGCTTATTATATTACGGGGAAGACGAGCGCGCTGTTTCCCGGACCGGCCGGGCACAAGACGATAAAAAGCAATTGAGCAACAAAAAACAATTGAGGAAAGTGTCATGGCGCAGAATATTACAATCGGATGCAGGGACCTGGTGGAGGCGGCTCAGGCACTCATCGATGAGGTTACAATTGAGGAGGTGCAAAACAATCGGGATGACATCGTTCTGGTGGATATCCGGGATGTACGGGAGCTTAGACGCGATGGTAAAATTCCTGATGCCTTTCATTGTCCACGAGGCATGCTGGAGTTCTGGATTGATCCCGCGAGTCCCTATCACAAGGACATATTTCAGCAGGACAAGAAGTTTGTCTTTTATTGCGCGTCCGGTTGGCGCTCCGTACTGGCCACAGAGGTCGCGCAAAGAATGGGACTGGCACCGGTCGCCAATATGATTGGCGGCTTTGGAGGCTGGCGGGACGCGGGAGGGCCCATTGAAAAGAAAGATTAGAAAAGGACTGATTACTTTTACTCTGCAGGCCGCAGACAATTTCGAGGCAAGGGAAGCCTCCATAACCCCGCACAGGAATTGGTGTCGGCCGTCTGCACGCCAGAGGACGT
>JANQOC010000032.1 GCA_028279265.1 Hyphomicrobiales bacterium | reverse complement strand
ATGCCTGTTTGGCGCAATAAATTCGGACAGAAACGGGAGAAATTACAGCTCCAACCCATTTACAATTTAGAAGCTCAATTGGGCAGTTTGATGTCGAATAAATCTTAAAGAATGAGGCTATTGGCTAAACGCGAGAATGTTCCGCACGAATGAGAGAGGCGTCTAACTCATTGAAAATATTTAGCTATCATTACCGAGAGCGGCAAGGAACCGTTTGAATAATCGCTGAATATCCGAAAATACCGCCGTATAAATGCAAAATTGCGGCGATAAAAATTGCAATCACGGAATTCGAGACCATTTAAAAGAGGGTGTTTCTAATGACCGATCCTTCGGTATCCAGGAGTTGATCGAACATTGATCAAGTGTGTTCCCAATTAATATAGTAAGTGAACTGGAGTGATTCGGACCGGCACCAAGCCGCTTCCGATGCGTAAAATCAATAGTTTGATGAGCGGGGGTTGCGGTTATTGTTCCAGATTCTATCGAACCCCGTTGTAAAAAATTAGCCGGTACAAAAGTGTGCAATACGCATAATGCAGTTTGTGAAAAACTGGCCTCGTGAAACTGCTTTGTGAAACTATGGAAATGTGATGTCATTAGCTTCCTCCCCAGATATGTCCCTTGCGGCTAACCTGAAAAGAAAGTTCCGAGCGGATTTATTGACGAACTGGCGGCTCGTTCTACTGGGTTTGACCGGTCTTGTCCTGTCCTTGGCGTCAGGCTGGACCACGTTTGATGGAATGACCAATTTTACCCGCAACGGATTCCTGAGCCTGCTCATTACATTTGGAATCCAGGGGGTGATGCTGGTAACGGCCTGGCTGATTGGCGAAAGCTTTGCAACCGGTGCGACGGGGGAAGGCCAGCAGCGGCAGGGAACGGACTCCATCAAGCAGATTTTCATTAAGGCGGTCTATCTCTGCATCACGACATTCGTTCTGTTTACTTTCGCTTGGCTTCTCGCGCGATTCATTCTTCAATATGATACCTCAAGCGTCCAACAGGCGGTCTCGGAAAATCTGCTGTACCTGTTGTTCGTGCTTGGCGTGATATTCGCCGTCGCGTTCTTTCTCGTCCTTTTTGCCCGGGCAGATATTGTCGGACCCTATGCTCAGGGCATAAGGGTTATTCTGTCTCACCTACCGCTGTGGTTTATGTTCCTCTGCTGTATGGCAACATCGGTTTTCTTTTCCTTCGATTCCCTCTTTTCCTCGATATTCCCTGAAGACGAACGAAAGCGGGCCGGCGAACTCCGGGCCCAGGGGCAGATTTCCGGTATCGTTGCCGACCTTGAAGCGCTCATAAAACAGCGCCGGGACGAAGAGGCGCAGATTCTCTTTCAGGGGGAACCCTGGAAGGCCTATGAATCGGAACTGGTGCGATTGGCGGAAATCGTCCGCCAGGCGCCGGAAGCCATCGAAGCCCAGGTCGTTGCTAAAATGAATGAACGGCAAACGGCCCTGGCCGCCCAACGCGAAAAACTTTCCGGTGCCCTGTCGTCACAGGAAAGGCTGAATGCGGAGCGGGCGCAGTTAAACACGACCACGGCGCGTGTCGCTGAGCAGCGGCCGTCGCGTCTGAGTACAATTGATCAGCTGGAAACAAGAATCCAGGCGAAGCAGCAGGAAATTGCCGAGAGACGCGCGGCAGCGGAAGCCGAAGCCCGGGGGGTCGGTTCGACAGGTCAGGCCGGGCGCGGACCGATCTTTCGCGAGCTGAATAAATTCGTCACCAAACTGGAAATCGAAATCGGTGCGCTCAGGGAACAACTGAATGCGGCGAACAGCGACTTGAACAATCTGGATCGGCGCGCTTCTTCAGCGAATGCGCGGATAATCGAGATCGACAAGCAACTGGCGCGATTGAAATCCCAGGAGCTCTCGGCCGAGGAAGGGATCAAGATACAGGACTCCCTCAATCAACTGGATTCCAACCTGCAGTTCGACACGGCGGGAGGCCTGAAGATCCTTGATGAGCAACTCGCGGCCTTTCGCCAGGAACCGGGTCAGCAGGCTTTTTCCAATATCCAGCGGTCTTGCGGCTCTCTG
>JANQOC010000018.1 GCA_028279265.1 Hyphomicrobiales bacterium | reverse complement strand
ATCGACAATTCCGTGGATCAAAGTCGTTCGGGCCACTTCGATATAGGAAGCGATGGAAGCATTGTTTATGTGTCCGAGACTGTCCATATCCCCAAATCGAAGGGTGACGGGGCTCCAGTGCACATAGCTGGATTTTGATTTGAGGTCGAGCTCGCTGGAAGAGGGCATAAGGCTGTCTCGCACATTTTAAGGAATTATCTGGCCAGGTTCAGGATGTCGAATTTCTGCACTGTAATTTCTGACTCCAGTTCGTGCAATTGCTGGTTCAGGCTGTTTTTATCCAGCAGGCCGGATTGGGTATCGATGACTTTCACCACGTTTGCCGAGTTTATTGCAGCGGCCTTTAGGCATTTTTCGAGAGGCTGGGCTTCAGCGATCCAACCGACCAGTGTTGAAATGAAGGCGTCACCGGCGCCGGCCGTGCCCTGGGGTTTTACATCAAGGGTTGTTCCATGAAATATCGTGCGGCCATCACTCAGATAGGCGCCGTTGCGGCCGTCGGTAAGAACGAAATATCGAGGGCCAAGTGATGTGATGGCGTCAAACAGTACAGGCAGGGAAATTGTAAATCCGCCAAATGTCAGACCCGTACGCAGAAGATCCGGACAATCCTCCGGGAGGTCCGCCAATTGTGCACCTGTCGATTCAAGCCCACGGGCATAGATTCCGGGAATGAGGGCGGCCGCTTCGACACTGTTCAAAGCTATGAGGTCCACATGTTCAAGGGAATCGTACAAGGGATTCAGGCGGGATGTCAGCTGGCGAATGCCGGGATTTGTTGCAACAAACGCTCCGGCGCTGTGGGCTAGATCGGCGATAAGCGGAAAACAATCTGAGGAACCGTCCGACAGGCTTGAGATGTAGACCAGCTCCATATTTTCGAACATCGCCGGTTTCAGGTCTTCCTTGCGCAAAAGACGGTTGACACCGCGTTGCGTAAAGATAGTTGCATTGCGATCGTGCGAGGAAATCATGACCGCGACGCCGGTGCCGTCTTCCTGAGTGCGTACGATATGTTCCCGGGAGACTTTTTCCTGATCAAGACATTGTATGATCCGCTCACCGTAAACGTCTTCTCCCAGTTTCGCCAGGCTGGCAACCTGGTGTCCGAGGCGGGAAAGGCAGACGGCTGTGTTTATGGCGCCACCGCCGACGTGAATAGTAATGCTCTCCGCATCGATTTTTCGCCCCTGTTCCAGGAGGAGAAATGAAGACGTTGCGTTGTGCATGGTCATTCGTTCGATATCCGCATCTTCGACAATGGTTATAATATCAACCATGGCGGATCCAATGGTGATGGCCTTCATTCAAAACCCTTTTTCATGTTCGCTCCCGAAAACAGGCGCAACATGTACAGCTTTTTTCACAACAGAACCAGCTATAAATCCGGAGTGGAAATTTTACCAAGATGGCGCTGTTTCCGAAGGAGCTGACATGGTGAGATTTTGAATTTACGTTCCCGGAGCACCGCTAGTTGAAACTCAATTCATTTGAGTTTTCGGTTTGTCGAAAGGCCCAAAGGAACGCCAGGGCAATGAGCCTCTCCTTCAGGTTTTCTGTTTTGTGCAAACCGAGCCGCTCAAGGGCGTCCCGTTCGCGTTTGGTGGGATGCCGATTTCGGAATGTGGAAACCACCGATCGGGCCAGACTGACCGGCTCCTGCCGCAACGATTTCAACCGTTTCAAAGCATCAATTATACTCTGTTCAAGCTCGGAAAATTCCGTTCCCAGGGGGTAACTGGGCAGCAATTCCCTTGTGCGGGCCCATTGTAGTTTCCGCTGCACGGCTTCGGGATAGTTTTGATGGAACTGGGCGGGGATTTCATACGATTTTTCTATTTTCCCGTTTTTTATAGCCTGGCGCAGGAGCTCCGGCTGGAACCGGCTGTCGGCGATATTGAGCATTGCTGCAATAATTTCGCGATCCGGTTTGCCCCAGAGGTCGGCAATACCGTATTCCGTCACTATGATATCCCTGAGGTGCCTGGGTATGGTCGTGTGCCCATAGGACCAGAGAATATTGGAACTGAGGGAACGTCCGCCTCCACGGGTCGCATTCAACACAATCACGGAACGCGCATCGTGGAGTTCATGAGCCTGGGCGACAAAATTGTACTGCCCGCCGACGCCGCTGACTATCTGACCGTTTTCCAGTTGATCCGATACGATATTCCCCAGCAATGTCGCCATGAGGCACTTATTGATAAACCGGGCCTTGATGCGCTGGGACCGTTTCAGAGCTTCGTCGGTGTAGAGCTGATTGACAAAGGAAACCGGCTTCATCTGCAGTTTCTCGAGATCCGCTTCGGTCAGGTTTTTCAACTCTTCGTAAAAAGTGCTGGAGTCCAGAAAGAAGCCGGCATCCAGAACACGTCCGTTAGATGGAGCGTGCGCATTATTCTCTTGATGCTCCTCGCGCGTGTGTGCCGGCCCGCTATCGTGGACTTCCCGTTTCAGCACGCCGATGCGATAGAGCTCAAGAAAGCCGTGCACGAACATCTCCGTACAGCCGTACAATCCGATCTCGAAGGGATCCAGGAAGCACTCATCAGTACTGGCCAGGGAGGGATCCATCTGACGAATAGTGTCTCTGAATTCAGCGGGTTGCGTGTGGCGGATTTTGATGGCCTGTGTCAGCGCATCGGCAAAGGAGCCGATGCCAATCTGCAGTGTGCCGCCATCCTCGATTAATGTGGCTGTATAGAGTGCCGCAGCATAGTCCTGTGCCGAGACGGGCATATGGGGCGTGGAAAACAGCGTATAGTCATGGCGACGGTCATCGATGATAAAATCGAACGCCGTTGCCGGTAGTTCGCAGACACCCGGCAAAAAGGGCAGATTCTGATTAACTTGACCCACCAGAATAGGACGCCGACCAACTGCGTTGCCTGAGCTGAACCTCTCCAGCAATTCAGGCGTTATATCCGGATTGCAGCTCAGGCTGTACGCGCAGCCGCTGTCCCGTTCCCGTTTGCTGACCAGATGTGCCATGACATTGATGCCTTCATCAAGGAGAAGATCGACCACATGTGTATAGTTGACACTTGTGTAGGATTGCTGGGCCTGGGGAACGTGCAACTGATCCCCGGGGGCGAAGAAGAACTCCACAATCTGTATATTGTCAGGCAGACTATCTTTCTCAACGGCGGCGACATAATCCAGCTCCGGAAAATCCCCGAACATTCTCTTTTCCGCGGGAGCCAGAAATCTCTTTTCCAGCAGGTTTTTGCCGGCCGGTTTCGATAGCGAAAGGGCTGTGAGTATTCTGAGTTCGATTGACGGGTTTTTCAATGCCCGCTGGTACAGGCAATTGACGAACTGGACAGGCTTTCCCAGACCCAGAGGAATGCCCAGGACTATTTGTCCCCCGGTCAGTTCGATAATCCGGTCGACGCTCGCCTCAATAGTCGGATCCGGGGGCTTCGTGTCTTGCTGCATCATATCGGGACCTGCCGAAATCTTTTTCAGATGGAAAGTTCATCGGGCAAGAAGCGGTCATGGAACTGCCTCCAGCGAGCCCAAATGATTGGAATCCGAAGAAGGCGGGTATCTTATCTGAATCTTACCTTGGATTGAGCCGAATGTCCTGAGGAATCAACGACGGTGAATTCGAAGAATCCCACGCCTTCCGGCTTCCAGACATGATGGTCGCTCGTAACATTTAAGGCAACAGGCCGGTCATTCACAAACCAGGTGAACGGTGCTTTTCCACCGCTGAGTTTCAGCAGGATCGGACCGGTATTCCGCGCTGATTTGATGAGTTCGAGTTCCGTGCGGTTCGGCGGGAATGTAATTTCCAGCGGTGTGTGATTGATTGTCCGGTCGCTTTGACCGGACGTGGCGTTGTGAAAGAACTTCTGGGTCACCGGCAGTTCCGCCGTTGTTTTGACGAGGGCGCCGAAGGGAGGCCGGATACGCTCATGCCCGTGCGAACCGATGCGTGCGAATATATCGAAGAGCAGGGGGGCCGCAGTCGTCAATCCCGTTAAACCGGAGGTTGAACTGTTATCGGGCCGGCCGATCCAGACGGCCACCGTGTGTTCCTTGTTGAACCCGATTGCCCAGGCATCTTTGTACCCATATGAGGTGCCGGTCTTGTAGGCGATGGATGCACCGTTGGCATGCCGGGGGCGCGGTACGCCTGTGAGAATATCGTAAACATACCAGGACGACACGGGGTCAAGTAAACGAGCGGCTTGTTGCGGATTTTGCCGACGATCTTGCCGTTGGCGATAGTGCAGCGACTTGGCCTGCCCGCCATTGGCGATTGCGGCATAAAGCCCGGCGAGGTCATGAAGTGTCAGACCCAGACCTCCCAGGGCCATCGAAAGATTTGCCGGCTGATCCATCTTGATATCAAGACGTCGGAGGCGGCCGGATAACCGGGAAGGATCCAGGGATTCCAGGAGTTTTACGGCAGGTATGTTCAGGGAGTGCTGCAGGGCCGTTCTCAGCGTGACCGTGCCGCGAAATTTCTTGTCAAAATTATCCGGTACATAGTCGCCGAAGCGGGTCGGCCGGTCTTCGATCAGCGTTTCCGGATGGACAAGGCCGGTTTCGAACGCCAGTCCGTAGATCAGCGGCTTGAGGGTGGAGCCGGGGGACCGGGAGGCCCTGGTCATGTCAATAGCGCCGAACCGATCATCGTCGAGATAGCCGGGGGAACCCACATGGGCGACGATGTTCCCTGTCTTGTTCTCGACCACCAGCAGGGCCGCCGAAAGTCGCCCGCTCAGTATCGCCGAATGTTCCCGGACAGCTTGTTCCGAAGTCTTTTGAAGTGAACTGTCAATCGTCAGCCGATGGATCTCCTGTGCCGGCAACTCCGCTGCGACTCGTTCCGTCAGATGGGCCGCCAGGAACGGGAATGCGATACGCCCTTGCGGGATGGGACGGCTTTTGGCGCGACGGGATATCTCAACCGGAAGCACGCCGGCGGTTGCAGCCCGGTCCAGGACCCGATCGCGGGCCGTCCTGGCGTTTCCGGCAAATCTGTCCGGACGCCTTTTTTCCGGTGATTGGGGCAAGGCGACGAGAAGGGCGCGTTGGTCAGCGGACAGTCGCCGGGGCTCCTTGCCGAAGTAAGCAAAGCTTGCCGCGCGGACGCCTTCCAGATTTCCACCATAGGGGGCGAGGTTGAAATAGAATTCGAGAATTTCTTGTTTCGAATATCCGGCTTCAAGCTGAATGGCGCGGATGATCTGCACGAGTTTCGTCCGGAATGAACGATTGTTTTCAGCTTCGATCAGGCGGCCGACCTGCATTGTCAGGGTTGATCCGCCCGAGATGATCCGGCCATTGGCGATAAACTGTCTCAACGCCCGGCCGAGC
>JANQOC010000726.1 GCA_028279265.1 Hyphomicrobiales bacterium | reverse complement strand
GACTGGATGATCTATCTAAGCAGCGGCTGACAAGGATTATAAAGACGGGGATTGAAAATGCAGACAGTCAGATGGGGGCTTATGCCATGCACCCCGATGATTATGATCTTTTCCCAAGCCTCCTTGATCCCATGATCCGCGAGTATCACGGCATCGCCTCTGAAGTCAAAATATCACAGCAGCACAATTGGGACAGCAATGGAACGGTTTGCGACCTGGGCGCCATTGACGAGCGCCTTGAAGATGTCTCCATGCGTGTCCGCGTGGCGCGCAATCTGAGCACCCTGCCGTTACCCGGAGCGATGAACAAAACCCAACGGCTGACCCTAGAAGACCTTGCCGTGAAGGCGTTTGACAGCTTGTATGAAAATCCGGATTTTGGCGGTCGCTATCTGTCGATCACGCCAGGATCGGCGAACGAAATTGACGGCGCCGAATATACGAGGCGCGTGCAGGCACATCAGATGTTCAAAGATATGAGCGGTGACCGCTATCTCAAGTCGGCAGGCATCAGTGTCGATTGGCCCTACGGCCGCGGCATGTATATTTCCGGGGAAGAAGACTTCCTGGTCTGGGTGGGAGAGGAAGACCACTTACGTGTCATGGCCATGCAGCAGGGAGGCAATCTGAACCTTTTGTTTCAGCGCCTCTATTCCGGCCTGCGTCTCTTGCAGAACCTTTTGCCGCCCTTTGCCACGTCGCCGCGTTATGGGAATGTAACCAGTTGCCCGACAAATCTCGGTGCCGGTATGCGCGCCAGCCTGCACCTGAAGCTTCCAAGGCTCACCTCAGACGGCAAGGATCTCTCCCGGCTGAAAGATGAAGCCAAAGCGCTCGGGCTGGCCGTCCGCGGCGCCGGCGGGGAACATTCCGATGCCGGCGAAGGTGGACTGGTGGACATTTCTCCGACGGCCCGGCTTGGGGTAACAGAGATGGAGGTCATGCGCCGCCTCTATGATGGAACGCGGGCCTTGTGGGCCATGGAAACTGCCGCCGCGTCAAACGGGTAAGAGTCCCTGTCGCCCCGGCATCAGCACGATGGCAAGGGCGATTGCCAAATGCGATCACTCAATCGATGATCCGGCGCAATCAGCTATAAAAACCGATCTCCGCTACGGCCAGGTCGGCGGTGAATTCGCGGCCGATGGCGACAAGTCCCAGGCGCCGCAACCTTGAGACGTCAAGAGGCGGCTGTGTACGATAGGGCTTGAAATCCGCGAACGGCAGATCGATCACGGTCCAGGTATTGGGGGCCGTGAAGTGAGCGCGGTAAGACTGCCAGGGACGAGAGTTGTCGGGTGTCCGCAGATGCAAGGAATATTTCTCACCATTGCCGTAGACCGCCAGTCGCATCCCAGTGTACCGGCTGGCATCTAAGAGCCCCATTGATTTGCCCAGGTCAAGGCCGGCCTGAATAAAACCGCCATTATTGTCGAGACGGACATCGCCCCGGATTCGCAGGCAATTGCGACCCAGAATGGTGTCATAATTCAATTTGCCTTCTGATACACCGCCCATCACCTGGTCGCTCACACCGCGCCAACGTGTACCCAGCTTTGACACCAGATCTGAGCTCGTGAAATCGTCGATAAGCATAGTTGTATCCCCAGCCTGCGCCCCACCAGATCGAATAAGAAATGGTAATATTGCACCGAGGCCTATCGCTGACTTGACAAAATTTCGCCGGCTTTCATTTTCGCATAAGTCGTCGTGTCGAACTCTGGGGGGCATCGAATCATCTCCATAATTACCGTTGTTTATTTTACGCAGGCGATCGAAAGACGGATCAGCTTGTGACACCGGCACGCCAACGATTGACTATATTCCGTGCGCCCGCAGGTCCTGGCTAACGCCGCACAAAAAGACCGGAAATTGACCTTTGTTCCCCATGTCTCTAGAAGATTACCAAAGACAGAATTTAACGACAGGGAGTTCTCCTATGCAGGTTGTTTTGGTTGAATTTGCCGTTGGCACGGAGCGAACGGCGGCCTGCCTCCAGGCCCTGGAAGAGTTGATGCGCACCGAAGTCATCAAACAGCCTGCGTTTCACGAGGCGACAGTACATGAGGAAAAGGCGACCGGAACCGTATGGAACATGATGCTCTGGGATTCCCATGCGGACTTTATCAATTTTCGCGACTCCAATCCTGAGCTTATCGGCCGCTATCTGGGCGA
>JANQOC010000714.1 GCA_028279265.1 Hyphomicrobiales bacterium | reverse complement strand
AAAAAATTCGGCCTCGACAATGCCGCCCATGAGCACTTCCGCAAATATCGGAATTCTTCAAATACGGCGCTCACAAATTCGCCCGACAAAGCTTTCCGCAACATCGTCTACGGACAACTGGCCTACATCAAAATGGTGCGTGGCGCCGATGACCCGGTGTTCCTCAATCTCTGTGCCAAGCTCATCGAAGTTGACATGACCCCGTCCAAATTTGTCCGCCAAATCGCTTTTGGTGCTGACGATTACGAGGTTTTCATCTCTCATGCCAGTGAAGACAAGGCGGACATTGCCCGTCCCATCTATCAGGCTTGCGAGGCCCTTGGGATCAAGGCATTTCTCGACGAGGAGCACATCGCCTGGGGGCAAAGCTTCGCCAGCAAAATCAATACAGCACTTGGGGCCGCGCATACGGTCCTGGCGGTTATCTCGGAGCAATCCGTTCATAAGGAATGGCCGGTTGCCGAGGTTAATGCGGCTCTCTCACTGGAAATTACCGGAGAAAAGAAAGTTGTTGTGGTCCTCGTGGGTTCGCCGGATCTGACGCAGTTGCCGCTGATCGTTGAAAAGAAATATCTTGTCTGGGACGGTAATCCTCAAACGGTCGCTCAATCGCTGAAAAAATCCCTGGAGCCCCCAAAACCGCCACCTGTCATTCCCAATGTGCGGCGAACAGAAAGCGCTTTTGCACATCAGTCAGGAAGTTCACCTCGAGCCAAGCAATCCTGGTTGGGAAAACTCTTTGGAAGGAAATAGAGCTTCCAATAAGAACCGCGACCTGTATGGCCCTTCAAATCATCCGGATTACAATGGGTATCAGAGAGACGGGTGCCGAGCGATGCAACGGGCGGATCGCGCCAACAATTGCGCCGGGCGGTCACAAAATGGCAAATAATGGCCTGTAGGTTTTCCCGGAGGTCGCGTAAGCTATGCGCGGGACTCAGGATGAAAAACAGGTTCAGACCCGCATGAAATATCACGTTCGAAGAAGCACTTTAATCGAAAAAGACATCAACAGCGTACGTCCGCTCATCGAGGACTTCAACCGCTGGAACAGCTGGTCACCGTGGACCATCGCCGAACCGGACTGTCCGCTGGAAATCACCGGAACACCCGGCGAGGCCGGACACTCTATGCGGTGGGACGGCCAGATTATCGGTTCGGGTATAAACACGCTGATCCGGAATGATGAAAATCGGCTGGAGTACGATCTTCAGTTTCTTGCCCCGTTCAAGTCGAAAGCGAAGACCGGATTCACACTGGACGAAACAGGCGACGGCACCCATGTCACCTGGACCATGGATGGGTCCATGCCCTTCTTCCTGTTCTTCATGATCAATATGATGAAGGGCTGGATTGCGATGGACTATGACCGCGGCCTGCGCATGCTGAAGGCTGTCGCCGAGAAAGGGGGTGTGAATGCAAGGACAACCAACAAAGGTGTGGTCGATATTACGGGTCTCTCCTATGTGGGTCTGAAAAGAACAGTTTCCATCGAAGAAATCGGTGACGTGATGAAAAAGGATTTCGAGGCAATCGTTGGAGAAGTCGTGCACAAGCGCGGGAAGGCGGCCCGGCACTGGCTGACCCTCTACCCGAAATTGGATATGAAAAATCTTCAGCTGACCTACATTGCAGCGATTTCCGATGAGGAACTCGGAGACGAGTCCCTCGGACCCGAATATGTGAGCGGCACGATCCAAGATGGTCGGGCCCTCGAAATCTCCCATGAAGGAGCTTATGAATTTCTCGGTAATGGCTGGTCCATGGGAATGATGTATCTGCGGGCCAAGAAAATGAAACAGAAAGATATCCCGTTTGAGCAGTATTGGAACAGCCCTATGGAAGTTGAGCCAGATGAACTCAAAACCAGCATATACTTCCCACTGAAATGACAGGTCATCACGAACCTTCAGTGGGGCTGGCATCGCAACTTTCATCGTCTCTGGGCCAATGAAACCGAAGTGTGAATTTTCGAATGAAGCGGGACACAGGCATAAAGAGCGCGGAGCGCCTGCTTGATATTGTCGAGTTGCTGAATAAACGGCGTGGCGCAACGGTCGCGGAACTTGCGAGTGACGCGGATATCTCGCGAAAATCAGTTTACCGTATACTTTCAACCCTGCAAAAGTACGGCTACGTAAAGCGATTGGAAGCGGATCGCAAATTTTACCTCACGCACCTCGTCCGTAAACTCAGTGACGGTTTTAGCGAGGAAGAATGGATCCGGGATCTCGCCTCGCCCATTCTGGAACACCTGAGCCAGGAAATCGTCTGGCCGGCGGATCTGGCGACGTTTATCAATGATGCCATGTATATTCGCGACACCTCGCGAAGACTGAGCCCGTTTTCCGTAGACTGGGTCACTGTGGGCCATCGCCTGCCGATGATGATATCAGCGGCGGGCCGATCCTATTTGACCCATTGTCCCGAAGTCGAACGAGAGGAAATCTTTCTGACATTGTGGAAATCCAGTGACCGATTCGACCGGCTGGTGCGTAAACGAGGATATGTCGACGGATTCATCGAAAAGACACTGGAAGATGGCTACGCCAGCCGTTGTGATACCTATATCTATGACCAAAGTACCTCTAGCATCGCTGTTCCGGTGCGCAACGGCGAACGTGTACTTGGGGTCATGGGTATCGTCTTTATTGCCTCGGTGACAACGCCTGAAGAAATTGCGGAGAGGCATTTGGATGCCCTTGTTCAGTCACGCGACGATCTCGAAGGCAGACTTAGCGAAATTTCTGTCTGAATTCCAAAGTCCACTCAGGAGAAAATGCCCGACGCAGGCATGTGCGCTGTGCGCACAAATTTAATCCATCAGGTTTACAGAACGACCCGTTTGATAAAAACTAACCTTGGGCCCAAGCATCGTCTGCGAACAGAGGATGCGATGGCCGTGTTGAGAGAAGCAACAAACAACCCTGAAGTTCCAATCAGGGGCATGAAGAGATCCAAGGAGGACATCAATGGGTAGATTAGACGGCAAAGTGGCGATCGTAACCGGTGCCGCCCAGGGTATCGGGGAAACCTATGCGAAGGCCCTGGCGCTAGAGGGTGCGAAAATCATCGTTTCGGATATTGCCGATTGCGCACGAGTCGCCGGCGAAATTACCGGAAATGGCGGTCAGGCCATCGCAATTACCGCCGATGTAACGGATGACTCATCCCTTGCGGCACTGGTCGACAAAACGGAAACGGAATTCGGGCCCGTCGAAATCCTCGTCAACAACGCGGCCCTTTTTGCGGAACTTAGACTGACCCCCTTCATGCAGATTTCCAATGAAGACTGGGATCGCGTCATGGCCGTCAATGTGCGCGGCACGTTTCAAACAACCAAGGCGGTTGTTCCCAGTATGATTAAAAACGGCCGGGGAAAAATCATCAATATAAGTTCCGGGACATTTTACTATGGGGGGCCGGGCCTGGCCCATTATGTAAGCTCCAAGGGAGCAATTATCGGCTTTACTAGATCCGCGTCCCGGGAACTGGGGGACAAGAACATTTTCGTGAACTGCATTGCACCGGGGCTGACCGAAAGTGAAGGCGTACGCGAACACCCTGACTTGGATGTCGCCCGTGCACCCACTATCCAGTCCCGCACCATCAAGAGGAATATGCTGCCGGAGGATCTAATCGGATCGCTTCTGTTTCTCGCATCCGAAG
>JANQOC010000670.1 GCA_028279265.1 Hyphomicrobiales bacterium | reverse complement strand
TCTTGTCGACTACGGGCATCCCCACGAACAGGATATCCGCCTCGCCGGTGCCCGGGTCAGACCTGCCGGAACTGACGCGCGCTGTTCACCTGAGGATCTGGAACAGGCCCTGTCTTTGCCGGATACACTCGGGCTGTTGCTTGTGGAATCGCGCCTTGCCCGCGGCGAGATGGTTGATCCCGTGACAGCCATTGCGCTTGCAAAAAAACATAGCTGTCCGGTCATTCTTGACGCCGCAGCCCAGGACTTCCGCCTGAGGGAACTCGTGGGCCTTGGCGCCGAACTGACTCTCTTCAGCGGGCAGAAATATTTGTCGGGTCCCACTGCCGGCCTGGTCATCGGCGCACCGGATCGGGTCGCTGCTGTCAGAGCTCAGGAAAAAGGTATTGGTCGTTCCATGAAAGCCTCCAAGGAAGCCATACTTGGGACACTCGCTGCGTTGGCCGAACGTAGCGAACTTGATCTCGCCGCTTGGGAAACCGGAAAACTTGGCGAATCCCGTGAATTTGCCGACCGTCTTAACCGCATTCCCGGCATCAGCACAACCCTTGTTCCCGATCCGACCCAGGGACCGTTTTCGAGAATCCACGCCCGCTTTGATGAAAAGGCCATACCATCGGCCAAGGAAATCGCCGGCCAGCTTCGCAACGGCGATCCCGCGATCTACGTCTTTGAAAACGAGATTGATAGCGGCATCCTCATATTTGAAATCATGGCCCTGACGGACAGCGAACAATCTGCCATTATTCGACGGTTGCAGGAACTCTGCGACGTCAATCCCGGTTGACCCCCGGGGTTGCACCACCCCGTACAGATGGTAATTTGAAGAAATCATCAAAGACCGCAATCCCGGCGGGATGGGAGAATATTGCGCGGTATGAATTCGATGGAGCCAGTTTAAGGGAGATGAACTGAGTATGACGGCATCGCTCAAGGGCATTACTGTTGTCTCCCTCGAACAGGCGGTTGCAGCACCCTATTGTTCGTCACGTCTCGCAGACGCCGGCGCCCGGGTCATAAAGGTTGAACGACCCGACGGCGATTTTGCCCCTGGCTATGATCGCGTCGTGCATGGGGAAAGCGCTTACTTTGTCTGGCTCAACCGCGGCAAGGAATCCCTTGCCATTGATATCAAGGAACCTGAAAACGCGGCGCTGCTCCACACTATTCTTGCCAAAGCCGATGTCTTTATCCAGAACCTGGCCCCGGGTGCTGCCGAGAGAGCCGGGTTCGGATCGGAAGTTCTGCGCAAGAATAATCCGCGCCTCATCACTTGTGATATCTCCGGTTACGGCGAGTCCGGAGACTATCGCGACATGCGGGCATACGACCTTCTTGTACAGGCGGAAACGGGCCTCGCCTCGATTACCGGCAATCCCGAGGGGCCGGGCCGTGTCGGTGTTTCCGTCGCGGATATCTCATGTGGAATGTACGCCCTCACCGGTATTCTTGAAGCCCTCATCCGTCGGCAACAGACCGGCAAAGGCGAAGCCCTGAAGGTTTCGCTCTTTTCCTCCATCGCCGATTGGATGGCCGTCCCGCTTCTCCACCACGACTATGGAGGCCAGGCACCGGGTCGTTCGGGATTGAGACATCCGAGCATCGCCCCTTATGGAATCTATAGCTGCGGCGATGGCAAGCAGGTCTTGCTCTCCATCCAGAACGAAAGGGAATGGCGACGGTTTTGCACCCATGTCCTTCAGGACACGAGCATTGCCGAGGATCCACGGCTGAACGATAATTCCCGCCGCGTGGAAAACCGGGCTTATCTGGACTCGCGGATCGGCGAGGTGCTCGGCGGAATTACCGGGGAAGAATTTATTAGGCGTCTGAAATCCGGTGATATCGCCTATGGCTCCTATAACGACGTCGCCGCATTTTCCGACCATCCCCAACTCCGGCGGATTTCTGTGGAAACCCCGACAGGCCCGGCCCTGATGCCCGGTCCGCCGGTCAGCGGCTGGCAGGATAAAACGGAACCCGGGGAGGTTCCCGCCCTGGGCGCTCACAATGAGAGCATCCGGCAGGAATTCGATCCCCGGGGCGCACGAAAAAAAGACAAAGACGGTGAATAAGACAATTGAGAGGCCGAAAGGTATGAGCACGAGGCCATGAGCAACATGGAACAACCGGATTACCAGAACTGGGTTGGACGCAGCGAGACAAGGCATGACCGGATCGAAATTGTGCGCGCTAATGCCCTTGCCCGCACGCTTGAAGACGATGCCGCCCGCAGGCCGATGGAGACGCTTGGTGATGGTGATCCCCTGCCGCCACTCTGGCACTGGATTTATTTCTGGCCGGTCGTACCGACACATGAAACAGGCGTTGACGGACACCCGAAACGCGGTGGATTTTTACCCCCTGTCGAATTGCCGAACCGCATGTGGGCCGGCGGCAGTCTCGAATTATACAGGCCGCTGACAGTCGGCCGGGACGTGGAGCGCCAGT
>JANQOC010000664.1 GCA_028279265.1 Hyphomicrobiales bacterium | reverse complement strand
GATTGCCTATCCGCCGCAAATACGGAGGCAGTTCGCGCCGGAACTGGCGGAAAGGGTCAAGATTGTCGACGGGGGCGGGATTCCGCTGAAACAGAAGATTGCGAGCTGAAGATCGGCTCCCATTCCCCGAATTCGGCGGCATAAAGTCCGGGCGAAGTGTGGAAGACTGGTAGGCTGGAGAACAGGCGGTGCGTGCACAAAAGGGAAGCGCCTGCCTTGCCAAATGAGATTGCGGGTTAGCCTGACCCGATCATCCGAGTTTCGTGTTTCCTTCCTGGGGCCAATCAGCCAGCGCGACCAGGATTTCTTAATCCGTCCGTCTGTTCCTTTCTCACTATTGGTTTATACTAAGGGTTCATGCGGTTCGTTTCTTACCGTTTTCGTCATACCGTTCATCTTCTATGGAATCTCGACCACAATTATATCAGCGGCTCATTCTGGCAGGGGCCTTTCTGTTCGGCCTGATAATCGTCGCCTGGGCCGCGATCAATCCGGACGCGACAGGGAACGCCTTGCCCCTGGCTTTTCTGATCTGCGCCATTGCCCTGCTGTCGACCCGCATCCTGCCGGAATATCTGAGTGCGCTGATCATTTTGCTCGGTGCCGTGCTGCTCGCTGTCGCACCGCCTGAGGTTGTGTTCTCAGGCTTTGCAACCGGCGGTTTCTGGCTGACTTTTGCCGGCATCATTATCGGACTTGCCATCCATGAATCCGGCCTTGGAAATGCCCTCGCGCAACGGGCGCTTTCCGGTCGCCACTTTACCTTCATGCAGCTGATTTCAGCACTGGTGCTGTTGAGTTTCGGATTGGGCTTCCTCATTCCGGCGACCATTCCTCGGTTGATGATCCTTTTGCCCATAGGTGTCGCGCTGGCCGAAGAGCTTGACCTGGAAGCCCGGACAAAGGGGTACAACGGCATCATGCTCGCCATAATCCTCGGCACCTTTGCGCCGACCGGGGCCATCCTGACCGCAAATTTACCGACCATCGTGCATGTCGGGGCGATGGAGGCGATTTACGGGATCTCCGTGTCCTATGCGGAATTTTTCGCCCTGCAGGCCCCGGTTGTCGTCCCCCTGAGGATCCTTGCAATTATTCTGGTCATTCGCCTGTTTTTCAATCAGGGACCCGTCGCATCGCGGCTCGACAGAAGTGTTGAACCACTGACGGTTAAGCAACGAAACCTGCTGATTATCCTGTGCATCACGCTTCTGTTCTGGGCAACGGACAGCCTGCATCATATCAAGCCGGCCTGGATCAGTCTGACCGCGGCGGTTGTCCTGCTGCTCCCCTGGACGCGGCAGATCGAGCGTGACACCTTTGTGGGCAAAGCCAATCTGGCGCCGTCGCTCTACATCGCCGGAATTCTCGCTATCGGAGCCATCGTTAAACATACGGGTCTCGACCAGACCATTGGCGGACTGCTGTTTTCGGTTTTTGATTTCCGCACCGACAACAGCTTTCTTACCTATTATGCGGTCATTTTTTCCTCGATGGTCGGTAGCCTGATGACCACGGGACCGGCCCTGCCGGCCCTCATGGTTCCTCTGGCCCAGTCCATGAGTGCAAACTCGGGTATGGAACTCTACTCCGTGCTTATGACCCAGGTAATCGGACTGACATCGGTAATTTTTCCCTACCAGGTCCCGCCTCTTGCCATCAGCCTCACCCTCTGTCAAATATCCGCTGCCAATCTGACAAAGGGATTGGTGCTGATACTCATTGCGACTCTGGCCATCGTCGCCCCGCTCAATTTTCTTTTCTGGCGGTATCTCGGGTTGTTTTGAAAAACAGAGTGAACCCGGACAGGATTATCAGGAACTCAGGAACAGGTCCTTATCATGAACATTACGGAAAATGCGTTGAAGCCCAATTCCCTTGAAGGTCGGGATATTGCCTCGCTGGTCCATCCCCTCACCAATCTGAAGACTCACGCGGAAAAGGGACCTCTGGTCCTGAAAGAAGGCAAGGGGGTTTGGATCAAGGATGTGCATGGCAAGGATTACATCGAGGGCATGTCCGGTCTCTGGTGCCTGTCTCTGGGCTATGGTCAGGAGCGTCTGGTCGCGGCGGCAACGGAACAGATGCAGGAGCTGCCCTATTATCACCTGACCAACCATATGAGCCATCCGCGGGCTATTGAGCTGGCGGAACGTCTGCTGGAACTTGCGCCGGTGCCGATGTCCAAGATCTGGTTCGCCAACTCGGGTTCGGAAGGCAATGACTGTGCGGCACGCATGGTCTGGTATTACTGGACGTCGGTGGGGCAACCCGAAAAGCGGAAGTTTATCTCTCACCGTCAGGCCTACCATGGCAACACGATTGTGTCCGCGAGCCTTTCGGGCATGTACTACAATCACCAATCCTTTGGCTTGCCACTCGACGGTTTTTTTCACGTATCGCCGCCTCATCACTACCGCTTCGCCGAGGCGGGCGAATCCGAGGACGCCTTCGCGAATCGACTGGTGCATGAGCTTGAAGAGCTGATCCTGAGAGAAGGACCGGAGACGATTGCCGCATTTTTTACCGAACCGATCATGGGATCGGGGGGAGTGATCGTTCCGCCGGACAGTTACTTTGAAAAAGTTCAGGCGCTTCTGGCAAAGTACGACATTCTGCTGGTGGTCGATGAAGTCATTACCGGGTTTGCCCGCACGGGCAATATGTTCGGGACGACGACGATGAAACTGAACCCGGACCTGATTGTCTGTGCCAAGGGCCTGTCGAGCGCTTACCTTCCCATATCCGCGGTCTTCGTCAGCGAAAAGGTCTATGAGGCCCTGCGCGAGGAAAGCGACCGGGTGGGTGTGTTCGGATTAAGTTTCACTTATAGCGGTCATCCGGTTTCCGCGGCGGTGGCCCTGGAGGCCCTGAAAATCTACGAAGAAAACGATATTGTCGCGCATGCGGGCAATGTCGGCCGGCTTTTACGCGACGGGCTCGCCCGCCTGGCGGATCATCCTCTGGTCGGCGAAGTGCGCGGCAAGGGGCTTCTCGCCGGTGTCGAGCTGGTCGCCGACAAGG
>JANQOC010000045.1 GCA_028279265.1 Hyphomicrobiales bacterium | reverse complement strand
GGCCTCTACAACTCTCTCAATTTACTAAAAAAAATAATTTTACTATATGAAATTGTAAAACGCATCTGTTTAGATGAATTCATACAAACTATAAGAGGTGCGGTGAGCCGGAAAAATCTATTTTGTTTTTCAGAGGCTTAAATTGCGATCCTCATTATTATACCGTCAGTTCCAGAAAAATTTGATCGAGGCGCCCGGCCTCGAAATTTGATGCTGTCGTAAATCTTTGATGTTTTTCAGCCAGGATTGAACTCCCGGATTTGGGCATGCTTGAGGGTCCCGTGAAATGACGGCGGTGTCTAATCTCGGTTGCTCAATCTCTATTGAGGCGACTTCCTTATGGCGAATATGGAATAAGGTACGGGTATTCTGTAATGTGCCTGAGAGATACCGGCTAGGACGAATTGCAGGAAGTTCCCTCCGTTGTGGCGGGCCATTAGAAGTCAATGGACAGTTTAAGACCCGCCCGGCCTAAGAAAGCCAACACACCGGATTCTGAAAACGACATGCCGCCACTTACCGAAGTCTCGCGAGCCTTCGCCAGGATTGGTCTGCTTTCGTTTGGCGGCCCGACCGCCCAGATTGCGCTCATGCACAGGGTTCTTGTGGAAGAACGCAAATGGCTCACGGAGTCCCAGTTTCTGAATGCATTGAGTTTCTGCATATTCCTGCCCGGGCCCGAAGCCATGCAGCTCGCGACTTATGCCGGCTGGAAACTGCACCGTGTCCTGGGCGGTCTCATCGCCGGGCTCCTGTTCGTGCTGCCGGGAGCGGCCCTCGTCCTATTGCTGTCAGTCGTCTACGGAGCTTTTGGCGATGTCCCCCTTGTTAAATCGGTATTTGTCGGCATACAGGCCGCGGTCGTCATCATTGTGGTCGAAGCATTGCTGCGCATCGGAAACAAGGCTTTAAACACGCCCCTCCACTGGTGGGTGGCTCTGGCTTCGTTCATTGCCATCTTCTTTTTTTCCGTTTCCTTTCCCGTGGTAATTTTGTCGGCAGCCTTATTTGGGTATTTGTTTTTTGAAAAAGCTTCGCTCCCGGCGCCGCAGGTTTCTGAAAGCGCGTCAAATCACGCCAATCTTGACTCCGGTTGGCGGCACTTCCTGTCAACAACCGCCTTGTGGCTTTTCATCTGGTTTGCACCCCTCATTCTCATTGCCGCATTTTACGGACCTGGTCATGTCTTTACCGACATCGGCGTTTTCTTTTCCAAGCTGGCTGTCGTGACATTCGGCGGGGCATACGCGGTACTGGCCTATATGGCCCAGCAGGCGGTCCAGGGTTATGGCTGGCTGAGTGCGGCGGAAATGCTCGATGGTCTGGGCCTTGCGGAAACGACAAATGGGCCGCTCATTCTGGTGACCGAATTTGTCGGCTATCTCGCCGGTCTGCGCCAAGGTGGTACCGATCCATCAATCATGCGGGGCATGGCCGGGGCGGCCATAGCCCTGTGGGTTACTTTTGCCCCCTGCTTTCTTTGGATTTTCGCCGGTGCCCCCTATGTCGACCGATTGCAGAATGCCCCGAAACTGCAAGCAGCCCTGTCTGGGATCACAGCCGCCGTTGTCGGTGTGATATTGAACTTGTCCCAATGGTTTGCACTTCATGTGATCTTCGAGAAGGTCACCCTGACCAGAGTCGGGCCACTGAATTTGTGGAGCCCGGAACTTGCCTCCGTGAACTGGCTGGTTGTTGTCCTCATCGTCGTTTCCGGCTTTGCCATGCTCAGATTGCATCTGGGTATCGCATGGACGCTGCTGCTGGCCGGGACGCTTTCTCTCGCCTGGAGTTTCATCGCTTGAGCGTGGGAGCCCGGACGATTACACTCACGACCAGGGGACGAACGATTGCCGGAAGCCAGGTCCGGAATTAACCGCCTTCAGGGCTCCGGCAACTGCTAAATTGTCAGCGCTGCAAACTAGGCCGATTGCTTCCGTGATTGCCGATTTCTCAGTGACCATAAGCGTTTCAATAACTCACCGTTCAGCAGTATGCAGTGGATGCTTGTAACCACAAGAAAGGCGAACAATAGCGTTAATCCAAAATTATTGGTTGGCGACAATCGGCCTAGAATGGTGCTCAGGGGGGCCGCAGGCCCGGCAATCAGAACCGGCATAAATTCTGTCAGCAGCAGGGTGCACATCACAAAGAACAACAGGTGACTTGTAAAAAAATCCAGGATACCGGCTTTGAACCGGACCGCGAGAATTTGAGCCCCCCCGAGTGCAAAGAATAAAACGATGTTGCCCACGACATTAAAACCGGTGAAGGCGGCAACGCTGTTGAGAAGCGGATTGAGGCTGAAGCCGAGATTAAGGGACATGAACCACAAGAAGGCATTTGACGGATCTGCGCTGAGTGCAAAACTAAGCCATTCCCGCCCGGCGCAAAATAAGAAAAATGCAGCACAGACATGTGTGCAAAGAAATCTCAACATATATCCTGACTAGAAGATGTGAATTAACAAATACTGAAATCTGAATGTTTAACCTGCGGTCCCTGTGTTCATAAGCAAGCGTTCCGGGTTTCTTTCAAAACCTCCTGTCAGTAAATTGGATCGGTAAATTGTTGGCATCAGACTTGTTTTTCTTCAGCGGAAATTGCGTTTTGTGATTGCAGGAAACGGCTCGTACGCTCACCAGCAATGAGTATATGTTTCTCATTTACCGAAATACTAAAAATCTGAAATTTCTCTTTTTTCGACATTCAGACGTGAATTCAGGGATGTCAAGCTTCAGTCGTTAACCCATGGACTAAGGGACGAGGTTCGCCGGTTCCGCAATTCAAACAGGTATTTAGCAGCGTTCGATAAACTCAAGACTTATTCCCTGACGTCCGGGATACAGTACTATTAAGCTGCCGTTGCAGGATTGCACTTGCAACTTACAAAATGACGGTAGGCATTCGTGTACCGTTCAGTCTCACTTTTTATTCGCTTTCGAATCAAATAGTTTTTTCTAACGCAACGAAAACCTTAACCGGGAGGATGGCATATGAGAGGGCGCGATCATGCAACATCTTTTCCTGGTGGTTATGTTTTCTGTCGTGACACTTATTTCGGGTCAGGCAGACGAGCTTAAATTTTGGGAAGATCCCAAACACATCTGTTCCCCGAACAAAACCCTGGCTCATAAAAATCTGGCAATGTCCAAGGTGCAGATGCATCAAACACAGGCGAGTCGATTACCGGCAAAAGAGATGCAAGCTGGTCAAAAACAGGCCAGCCCCTATATCGACTATAACCTGCATCCTGCCTCGCATCAGCGTTTGCACCAGGAATTTTATTCCAAGCTCAGGCAACCTCAAACCGGAATTAGCTGCTGCTCACAGCGGGATTGCCGTCCGGCCCAGCATCGGCAGACCAATCAGGGGCACGAGTTCCTGATCAATGGCGAATGGGTCAATGTTGCGCAGACCAAGATTATCGACAACAAACTAAC
>JANQOC010000348.1 GCA_028279265.1 Hyphomicrobiales bacterium | reverse complement strand
ACCCGGTCGGCGATTTCCTTGTCCCCACCGACGATGTGCAACGGTGTATGGGCCCGCGGCGGAATATTCATTTCCGTTCGGACTGACCTGATTTCGGTAATGAGTGCGATGACCCATTCGATTTCCAGATCGGCATCGGCATTTTCAAGCCCGTTCAATTGCGGCCAATCAGCATGAATCAGCATGGAACCGCGCTGCCCGCCACTACCGGCAACCCGCCCCCAAAGCTCTTCGGTAAGAAACGGCATGAACGGGTGAAGCAGACAAAGGATCTGATCCAGCACCCAGGCGGTCATTGCCCGTGTTTCTTGTTGCGCATCCGAGGCTTCGTCCATAAGGACGGGTTTAATCAGTTCCAAATACCAGTCGCAGAAAACATGCCAGACAAAGTGATAAAGAGCACCAGCAGCCTCATTATATTTGTGCGCTTCAATGGCCTCGGTTACGGCAATGTTCGCCCTTTGCGTCTCACCGGCAATCCACCTATTGACGATGTTGTTCGCTTGCGACGGATCGAACTCCGGATCCCAAGTGCATTCGTTCATTTCTGCAAACCGCGCCGCGTTCCAGATTTTGGTGGCAAAGTTCCGGTAACCTTCGACACGTGACGTTGCGAGCTTGATATCTCGTCCCTGCGCCGCCATTGCCGCCAGTGTAAAGCGCAAGGCATCGGCACCATAGCTATCGATGAGCTCCAGCGGATCTATGACATTGCCCTTGGACTTTGACATCTTAGCGCCATGCTCATCGCGGACCAGGGCGTGAATATAGACCGTGTGAAACGGCACCTCTTTCATGAAATGGAGGCCCATCATCATCATACGGGCAACCCAGAAGAAGATAATATCGAAACCGGTAACAAGGACATCGGTCTTGTAGTAGCGCTCGAGCTCGGGGGTTTTGTCCGGCCATCCGAGGGTTGAAAACGGCCACAGTGCGGAAGAAAACCAGGTATCCAGCACATCCGGATCGCGTTCCAGCGGTACATCTTTTCCATAGTGGGACTTCGCCGCCGATTTTGCCTGCACTTCATCCGCGGCGACAAATACCTCGCCATCGGGACCGTACCAGGCCGGAATTTGGTGCCCCCACCAGAGCTGTCGGGAAATACACCAGGGTTGAATATTGTTCATCCATTCAAAGTAGGTTTTTTCCCAATTCTGAGGAACAAATTTCGTTTCCCCTTTTTCGACGGCTTTGATGGCCGGTTTGGCCAGGGTTTCGGCCTTTACATACCACTGATCCGTCAGCCAGGGCTCGATGACCTCATTGGAACGGTCGCCGAACGGAACCATGTGAACGTGCTCTTCAATTTTTTCGACCAGGCCCAGCTCCTGCAGATCCGCCACGACCTTTTCCCGGGCCTTGAAACGGTCAAGCCCGCGATACACCTCGGGGGCGTTTTCATTGATAGCCGCATTCTCATCAAGAATATTTATGACTTCCAGATCATGTCTGCGCCCAACTTCAAAGTCATTGAAATCATGGGCCGGGGTAATCTTAACGGCGCCGGACCCTTGTTCGGGATCCGCGTAATTGTCGGCAATGATGGGAATGGTCCGGCCGACAAGAGGAAGAACGCAGGATTTGCCAATCAATTCCTGATATCGGTCACCATCTGGATGGACGGCGACAGCCGTGTCTCCAAGCATCGTTTCCGGGCGCGTCGTAGCGACGGTAATGAACCGGTCCGGATCTGATTCCAGAGGATATTTGAAGTGCCAGAGGTGCCCTTTGATTTCGTGTTGCTGAACCTCCAGGTCGGAAATAGCGGTGAGTAAATTCGGATCCCAGTTCACCAACCGCTTGTCCTTGTAAATCAGGCCCTGTTCATACAAATCAACGAATACTTTAAGAACGGCTCTGGACAGTCCATCGTCCATCGTGAAACGTTCCCGCGACCAGTCACACGATGCCCCAAGTCGTTTCAACTGATTGATGATTGTCCCGCCGGATTCATCCTTCCATTGCCAT
>JANQOC010000631.1 GCA_028279265.1 Hyphomicrobiales bacterium | reverse complement strand
AGTTCATCAAGGGAACCAATCGGTTTGTAATTGCGGTTAACGAATCAACCCGTGCGTTATTCTGATGATAAATTCTGATGTATCTGGTGCGTGGGGAGAGCGTTTCGCGCTACGATTTCTTATCGTTATTGATATTGTTTTTTTGGTTACTACGGACACCATATCAATTCTGCCATCCCACAGGAAAGCCAGCTTGCACAGTCAAGTTCAGATGGTTTGTAACTTTTTGTTCGTTCAGTTCCGGGAGTGTAAAATCAACATCCTGAATAAACTGAACTCCTCTGCATCCCGCACAAAATGAAAATTCAGAATTTTATCGCGCTGCGAAATCGCAAAAGTAAATAACTTAGGTACCGATTATCTTTTATGCAAAATCACGATAAATGAGGGCAGGATAATTTGCAGATTACGCAAGATCCACATTGGCAAAATTTTGAATAACGGCTGTATGGCAGGAACAACGTCGAGACTGTATTTTTTTGGATTTTTTACGATTTTTAGGGTCATATCATCAATTGTGAATAGTTCTAAAACTAGATTTTTGAGACAACCGAATGAAAGAGGATAGATATCCCATTTCTCATTTCTGAGATTGCGAAGTATTAACGCTGAAAGTTGTCTGGGGAACCAAGATAGAAATGGAATCTTAAAATGGGGTTCAATGAAGGCGAATCGATTGGGCGTTGCAAGATAGGCAATTCCATTAGGTTTGAGGACGCGATGAATTTCAGAAATGTGTTCCATCTGGAATGGCATGTGTTCAATAACATGATTTGAAATTACGACATCAAATTTTCCATCCTCAAATGGCAAAGAGGTTCCTTCTATTTGTAAAAATGAATAACCTTCAGTGACAACCCTTTCATCCTGAAGATTTACGCTGACTGCCGATTTACAGGCTCGTGCGATGTTTTGAATAATATGCCCAGAACCGGTACCGATATCTAGAATTTCGCTTTCGGATACATCTAGCTTGGTGTCCAAAATAGCCAGGATTTTATCCGCCTTTTTTTGGCGAATGTCCGCATCAGAAGCGGCATGGGAGCTAAAGAGAGTTTCAATACTATTTTCCATACCAACTAGGATATAAAAAAAAGGTTATCAAAATATAAGCCCCAATTTCTCTAAGTTTTTTTGATTTTGTAATGCATCATTGAATAAATTCCAGCAGCGGCATTTCCAGAAATCAATAAGTTTTTTCAGATGAGAATATCAGAATTGCCTTTTTTCTAAACGGTAATGCTAATCCATGAGAGTGGAAAAAAATGTGTCTAATGATCGAGCAATAATTTAGACTCCATTATCGAATTTTATACCAATCCTCGAATTGTTGGGTTATGAAAATGTCTGAATTGGGTCATTTGCCGACATTCCATGCGTCCTAATTTTACGTCCGCTTTACTCCCGCTCCTCAAGGCAGACATTGCGAAACTGACTGTTGGCTGTTTTTTAATTATCAAAACCACTCATGATCGATACGGCTATCTCACGCAGTTTCTTGGCGGCAGGAGACAGGGAGCGGCCGCGGTAGGTCACAATCCCCAACTGCCGGCTGACCGTAGGTTTCGAGATTTGTATCGTTGCCAGATCAAGGTCTTTGCGCGAAAGCTGGATCAGCGTGGGAATGGCGGCAATGCCAATACCTCTTCCGACCATTCCAAGTTGGGAGTGGAAGTGACCCGTTTCCATGTCCTTTGAAATCAGGTCATAAAGTGGGCCAAGGGTTCGACGCAATAATTTGCTCGTTCCGCTTCCGGTTCTCAGGAGAATGAAATCCTCATCGATGATTTCTTCCCAGGTCGTGGATCGTAATTTCGCCAGACGATGTTTCTTATGACAAGTTATGACAAACCGGTCATTGATCAGGGGCTCGAATTCGAGGTCAGGATGGCCTTCGCCAAATTGCGCCAAGGCAAATTCGGATTGACCGTTCAGCACTTTTTCGAGGGCCTGGGGGCTGGAATCTTCATGGACCCGGACGCGTATGTCCGGATGAGCGTCCCTGAAACTTGTTATGATTTCCGGCAGCAGCGTATCCGAGATCGTCATATTACAAGAAAATGAAACAATGCCTTTTCGGACTTTTACGATCTCGTTGATATCATCGAGAGATCTGTTGAAGTCTTCGACAATGCGGTTGGCTTTGGGCAGGAACTCAAGCCCCAGGGTCGACACCGATATTGATCGCGTCGTTCGATCCAGGACCGAGGCACCAAGGGAATTCTCAAGTTTCTTGATGCGCCGCGAAAGCGCCGATTGCGTGACATGTAACTCCTCCGCGGCCAGGGCAAAGCTTCCCAGTCGGGCTATGGATACAAAGGCAATTATATCGCCGAGGGAAATATCGCGGACCATTTATTCTTTCCTTAAAATCATTAATCTTTGATATCTTTGAATTTGTGTTATTTATTCTCCTGTGTCAACCTGTCCTGACCAACAAATGATCAGTCGCACTCTTGCTACTTTTCAAATCAGTTACCGCTATTTTCCAAGGGAGGAGAAGATCCATGTTGGATATCTTTAAGAAATTGTTGGTTTGTGCAGCGACCGCGCTCGTGATCGCGGTTCCAAGCCTGGCTCAGGCGAGTGATTTTACTTTGAAAGGTAAGACCGTCACATGGATTGTCGGCTTCAGAGAAGGTGGCGGTACGGACCGCCTGACCCGTGTACTGCAGACGAAACTCAGTAAGCACCTGCCGGGAAATCCGAAAGTCATTGTTCTGAACAAACCCGGTGGTGGCTCCGTTACAGCTTCAAACGACTTCCATAAAAATGCCCGCCCCGACGGCACAATGCTGATCATGGCATCGACATCCACTTTGTTGCCGGTATTGCTGGGCTCCAATGTCGCTAGATATAACCCGAATGAGTGGGTGGCCATAACCGGTTTCGCCCGGGGTGCTTCCATGTATGCCATCAGCAAGGAACTGGGGCTTGGCGGCAAAGATATGAAAGCCGACTACAAGGCTTTACAGTCTGCCAACATTCGTTTCGGCACTGAAACCCCATTGTCTGCGGAACTGCTGGATTTTGTGTCCTTGGAAATGCTGGGAGTCAAAGCCCGCTATTTGTTTGGCTTGTCCTCCAAAGATGCCGAGGCTGCGTTCCAGCGCGGTGAGATGAATGTGAATACCGACAATACTCGCTCTTACCTCAAGGACTATGGCAAGGATCCAAAAGTGAATCCGGTCTGGAGCTATGGCGTGATCGATGAGAGCGGCACACTGAAGCGTGACCCGGACCTGCCGAACGTTCCGACTTTCCCGGAATTTTATGAGGCCGTGAAGGGCGCGAAGCCGGACGGGCTGGCTTATGAGCTGCAAAAGTCGCTTATGAATGCCAAAGTCATGCTGTCCAAGGCCGTCATGCTGCCCAAGGGCACTCCGGATAACATCCGTGAGGTTTACATCAAGGCATTGAAAGCCGTGACTTCCGAGCCGGATGTCGTCGCTGCCCTGCCGCGTGAAATCGGCTCCATGCCCCTGAATTTCGGTGATGATACGCAACGCGCTCTGGCCTCCGGCACCAAGATGGATCCGGCCGTGCGCGGGTGGGCCAAAAAGTTCCTGAAGGAGCGGTTCAACACAGATCTTGAATAGTTTCCTAAGGTCACGAACGAAAGCGGGTGATGCCGGCCGGGCATCACCCGGTCTCAACTCCACTCTGTGTTTTGCACTGATTCATTCGTGTCATAATCCGCGTTCACGCGAGGTTCGGATATAACTGCATTCGCCAGACGAATGACGGGAAAATCTCATGCCGGAAGCCGCCATATCAGCCCTGTCCCAACTAACCTCGTTGGAAACGATGATTGCCTTGATCGCCGGGGTTGTAACGGGTCTCGTTGTCGGTATCTTACCTGGCTTGGGGGGGACCGCCGGACTGGCCCTGTTGCTGCCCCTGGTTTTCGGGATGGAGCCTTCTTCGGCCCTGGCCATGATGATTGGTCTGGTGGCCGTAACAACAACATCCGATACCTTCCCCTCGGTTTTAATGGGGATTCCCGGGACGTCCGGCTCCCAGGCCACGGTTTTGGATGGCTTTCCAATGACCAAGCGGGGGGAGGGCACACGCGCCCTTTCCATCGCTTTCGTGTCCTCGCTGTTCGGCGGTGTATTTGGCGCCTTTGTGCTCTCCTTCGCCGTGTTTTTCGCCAAACCCATCATCCTGCAAATCGGCTTCGGCGAGCAGTTCATGCTGGTTATTCTGGCTCTTTCAATGGTCGGCATTCTAACCGGGGCAAACCTGTGGAAAGGGTTGGCGGCCTGTTCCCTGGGCCTGTTACTGGGCGCCCTGGGTG
>JANQOC010000346.1 GCA_028279265.1 Hyphomicrobiales bacterium | reverse complement strand
CCTTTTGTAAAACCCGCTCCAGCGATGAGTTCCCAAAAGATCAAAAACTAGTCGCCCCTAGCCGGAGAATCTTCTCGCTCCGACGACTTTTTCTTTTCTCGGCGCAGCTTTATCAGTTCCCAGGATGCGAAGGCGATAACGGCTCCAGCAAAAAGCAACTCAAACAAAAGCGGGAGATATTGCCTCATTCTCGACTCCTATTGCGACGCTTAACTATCCTCATCACGTTCACTTCTTTTTCGTTCGCCACAGATCCCAGATCGCCAGTCCAAGAACAATGCCAAAAATCAGTATGAGCTCCAGGATAACCAGGGTACTTCCAGCCATTGTATCGCCCTTTAATTTCGAGGTTATGCTCGCATACGGTTTTCTGAGACGGACTGATATTAGGGTCGCGGCCCGGTATTCTCAACCGGCCAACTGTTCCTGATCCACCGATGGCCACCACTCCAATACTTTTGTCAGAATCTGTTCCGGATCTTCTTCATGTGCCAAATGGCCAAGATTGCGGATATATTCGACCCTTGAATTCGGTAGTTTCTTGTCGGCTTCAAATGTCGTTGCAGGCGAGATGGTTAAATCATTGCCGCTGGCGATCAATAAGACAGGCGTCTTCATTTGCGCCAGATTGCCCATCAGTTGGGTCAAGTCCCAGTTTGCCATCATCCTGAGCGTGCCCGAGAGATGCCAGTTGTTGGCAAACAGGCGGCTATAACAATCGATTCCAACGGTATCTATTTTTGAACCGGTTCCCTCAATAAGCTGTTCAACGCGACTTCTATCCAGGGCGCGATTACGAAGGTATTTGATAAACCATGAATTCCGGCTCATAAATTGCGCGATGGGTCGCATAAAATGTCCCGTGATGCCCTGAAAAGGTAATAAAGCGCTGTTTAGTCCGACCAATCCCCGGGGAGTGATTTTATTTTCCAGGGCCATTTGCATTAATACCGCCGCCCCGGCGGAATGGCCGATGACAAGTTGCGGTTCAAATTCCAAAGTATTTAGCAATTCTCCCAGGGCCTGAGACATTCCCGGAAGGGTCATATGAGCCTCGGAAGTCGTTTGGGTAAACCCGTGCGACGGCAGGTCAGGGGCGAGCACATGAAAGTGATGCGCCAGAAGCGGCATAAAATCGCGCCAGGAATGGGTTGCTGCCCCGGTGCCATGGATCAACAAGGCTTTCGGCCCTTCGCCCATGGACTGCACGTGCCACTCCAAGTCCGCTACCGTAACAAATTTACTGCATGACCGGTTGGGCCAGTCATCCCCTTCCCGTTCCCAGTCAAGGGGCCTGTCCATGGTTTGGCTAAAATTCGACATGAGGGATTCTGATCTTCGATCGGTAGACTCAATGGATGACACAAATATAGAACCTATGATGCTTCAATTATCTAAATTTAATTCCGGTACATCAGGATTATCAGCTTTCCCGGATTGTTTGTGCCGTCATTTGTTTTACGGACCGGGAAACTGATTTGGCATCGGCCATGGGTAGAGGCAGATATTCAGCCCCCATAACATCGGCCAGCTCCCGGGCAACCGGTTTTGGCCTCGGAGACGTATCGATTAGCAGTGTCGACAGCCCGGTCGCCCGCAGGGCCCTGGCGCAGGCTTCGGCTTCCTCTTTTGCCTTGGTGCGATTTCCCCGCCCCTCGATATCCACATTGGCTCCGCCGTCTGTCAAAAACACAAGTATCGGAACCATCCCCTTTTTGCGCTCCGATTGGGCTAATTTCATGGCGGTTTCAATGCCTGCGGCCAACGGCGTCCCGCCGCCGCCTGCCAGTCCGGACAGAGACCTCTGGGCCCTTGCAATTGCGCGGGTGGGAGGTAAGGAGACTTCCGCGCCGTCGCCGCGAAAAGTTATCAGGGCAACCTGGTCTCTGCGAATGTAACAATCGGCAAGCAACAGCTCAACTGCACCCTTGGCTTCAGACAAGCGATGGAGTGCCGTTGATCCTGATGCATCGACAACAAAAATTGTCGTTGAGGGACTCTGGGATTTCATTCGTTTGACGCGAAAATCATCACGGGTGAATTTAATCGGATCGCTGAGTCCTTGCTTAACCCGCCGATGAGAAGGAGGCGACGTTCGGATTTTCTGCCACGGGGCGGCAGATTGTATGGTTGCGAAAATATCCAGTTTCCTGCGACCATCAGGTTCACCCCGGCGATGGCCGATAGGCCGCCCCTGCTTCATTGAATTTTTTGTTCCCCGCCGGTGAACCGTGTCAGAACCAGGAGGATTGAGCCCACTCCGGTTTTCCAGGTGTGACAACAGATTCTCCGGCA
>JANQOC010000626.1 GCA_028279265.1 Hyphomicrobiales bacterium | reverse complement strand
AGTTCGGCACCAAACCGGGTCGAAGCCTTCAGGTAGCGCGCAATTCTTCCATCCAGGGCATCGAGAAGGGCAGCCAGAATGATGGCCGCGACGGCAATTTCATAACGCTGCTCGATGGCCATGCGTATCGAGGTCAAGCCTGCACACAAGGCCAGAAGGGTAAAAAAGTTAGGTATAAGCATGCGGATGGGGACGTCGCGCGCCCGTGCGAACGGTCGTGGACGGCCCTTCTTTTCCGGCTGTTCCGGATCAAATGGGGGAAAGACATGTGACATCGGCAATACCTGAATCGTAAGAATTCGGCCTCAAGATAGACGCACCCCGAATTATGGACCTCTCCGGATACTCAGGACAAGCGCGCTTCCCGGTCTTGTTCCGTTCCTTTCAGATCGGCTATCACCGTTTCTCCGGCAATGGCCCGCTGTCCCACGGCAACCATTATACCAGTATTTTCGGGCAAATAAATATCGACACGACTGCCAAACCGAATGAGTCCGAAGCGCTCGCCAATTCCAATGGGCTGGCCTTCTTCGACAAAGGGCACGATGCGGCGGGCGACGAGACCGGCGATCTGGACAACGCCGACCTCAACCCCGGTACTCGTCTCGATAACCAGGGAGCGACGTTCATTATCTTCACTGGCCTTGTCGAGCTCGGCATTGAGAAAAAGGCCCGGCATGTAAGAAGCGAGCTTGATGCGTCCGGTTACCGGGGAGCGATTAATATGCACGTCAAATACGGACAGGAATACCGAGACCCGCTTGCGCGGTTCCTCTCCCAGTCCCAGGTCCACGGGCGGGCGCACCTCCTCGATGGCGGCAACCCGGCCATCCGCGGCGCTAACCACGAGTCCTTCGCGAACCGGAGAAATGCGGTCGGGATCACGAAAAAAATATGCGATGAACAGGGCTGCCAACCCGGCGATCCAGCCCAGCGCATCCCAGACCAGGAATAATAAGAGCGAGAGCACGATAGCGATAGCGACAAATTTGTGCCCGTCCCTGTGGATCGGCACAAATACCGAGGCGATCGTCTCGAATAAACTCCGGTTACTGTCTGACACCTGTTGCCCTCCCGTGCCAAAGTATGATCTCAGTTCCGAATATGCCTATATCATATCGGTGGGGACTTGGAACAGCCTTACGAGGAAATGATTTCGGAATCCGGATCCAGATCCCGTTCGGAGCGATACGGTTCATCCTCCAGTTTGTCCCGGGAAAGCGTGGACGGCACAGAAGGCCTGTTCTGCTCTTCCAGAGCGTCAGCCAGTCGGGCACGGGCTTCCTCGGCTTCGCGCTGGCGATCCCACATGCTCGCATATAGCCCTTGTTGGGCGATCAGTTCACCATGGGTTCCCTGCTCGACAATCTGGCCCTTGTCGAACACGAAGATAATGTCCGCATGCACAACCGTCGACAAGCGGTGAGCGATAACCAGGGTCGTGCGGTCCCGGGAGATCTGGTCCAGGGCATCCTGGATCTCTTTCTCGGTATGGCTGTCGAGAGCGGACGTGGCTTCATCGAGCATGAGGATCGGCGGACCTTTCAAAATGGTCCTGGCAATTGCAACCCGCTGCTTTTCGCCTCCGGACAGTTTCAGGCCGCGCTCCCCGACCATAGTCTCATATCCTTGCGGCAGGGTTTCAATGAACGCGTCGATTTGCGCCAGGCGGGCCGCCTCCCTTATTTCTTCCTCACTGGCATCGGGGCGTCCATAGCGGATGTTGTAATAGATGGTGTCGTTAAACAGGACCGTGTCCTGGGGCACCATTCCGATGGCCGCCCGCAGAGATTCCTGGGTCAGCCCATCAAGAGACTGGCCGTCGATCAGGACCTGCCCATCGGAAATATCGTAAAAACGAAAGAGGATTCGCGAGATCGTCGACTTTCCTGCGCCCGAGGGGCCGACCAGGGCCGCCATTTTCCCCGCCGGGACTTCAAAACTGACATCGTTCAGAATTTTGCGGTCGGATTCGTAGAAAAAAGTGACGTTTTTAAATTCAATATGCCCCTGGGTTATTTCCAGAGGCTTGGCGTCGGGATGGTCAATGATTTCCGGTTCCTGGTCGAGAAGGGCGAACATGTTTTCGAGATCCACCAGTCCCTGGCGCAGTTCACGATAGATCATGCCCATAAAGTTCAGGGGCATATAGAGCTGGATGAGATAGGCATTGATCATGACAAAGTCACCGACGGTATACGTCCCGTTAACGACACCTCTGGCCGCCAGCAACATGCAGATTGCCATGCCTGTTGAATAGATCAGGGCCTGACCGCTATTTAAAAAACCAAGGGAAGTATAAGTCTTGATCGCCGCCTGTTCATAACGCGCCATGGAACTGTCGAACCTGCGGGCTTCGTGTTCCTCATTGCCGAAGTATTTGACGGTCTCGTAGTTCAGCAGACTGTCTATGGCTTTTGAATTGGCCTCTGTATCGGACTTGTTCAGTTCCCGGCGAATCTCGAGACGCCATTCGCTGGCCTTGACCGTGAACCACAGATAAATCCCAATGGTCACCGCCAGGATCAGCACGAATTCCCAGCCGAAAAACCAGGACAGCATAATGGCCACGAACATCAGCTCGATCAGGGTCGGAACGCCGTGAAGGACACCCATGCGGATGATGAGTTCAATGGCTTTGACCCCACGTTCGATAACCCGACTCAATCCGCCGGTGCGCCGCTCCAAATGGAAGCGCAGGCTGAGCTTGTGCAGGTGGCGAAAAGTCCTGTCCGCCAGCACGCGCACCGCATTTTGTCCAACCTTGGTGAACAGCACATCCCGTATCTGCGCGAAAACGACCATCATCAGCCGTCCGACGCCGTAGGCGACAATCAGCATAATCGGGACGATTGCCAGGGTCACCACACCGCCGGAGACGGCATCACTACCGGTAGCGTTTTCGGTCAACCAGTCAACCGCG
>JANQOC010000607.1 GCA_028279265.1 Hyphomicrobiales bacterium | reverse complement strand
ATAGCCAGCCAAGCAGGCAAAGGCCTGCGGAAATTCGAAATTCGCCTGGATCCGCCGGAACTCGGTCGTATTGACGTCAGACTTGAAGTGGCACGGGATGGCGCTGCCCGAACACACCTCATTGTCGAACGCCCGGAAACCCTGGACATGCTGCAGAGAGACGCCCGCGCCCTTGAAAAGGCGCTGACAGACTCCGGCTTGCAAACGAACAGGGATAATCTTTCCTTCTCTCTCAAAAATCAGAATTTTGCGGGAAATCAGTTTTTAGAATCCGAGGACACCGGCAAGCAGGCGGCCTCTGATCCTAATTCGGAACTCGAAGACGACGAAAACAATCATCCGGATAATCCGGATTGGAGCGAAACCCAGTTCATGGCCAAAACCGGTCTGGATATCAGAATCTGATTGGACTTAAGACATGACAATAAATCCAATAGACAGCCTGTCATCCCTAGGCACCGCTCAGGCGGATAGTGTTAAAATTGCCGATGATTTCGACACTTTTCTCACCTTGCTGACAACGCAGCTGCAGAATCAGGACCCGCTGGAACCTCTGGACACGCACCAGATGACTCAGCAACTCGTAGATTTTGCGGGAGTGGAACAGTCCATTCAAACCAATAAGAACCTGGAAACCTTATCGGCCCTGTCCGCGTCTAACGTGATTACCAGTGCCGTCGACTATATCGGTAAGATCGCGACATTCTCCGGCGATCAGTCCCAGCTTAGCGGTGGTCTGGCTACCTGGTCCTATTCCTCACCCGATGAGAGTGCTGAAGCCATTTTCAGCATCAAAGATGCCAACGGCAATGAGGTTTATTCGGAAACACGTTCCCTGGACGAAGGGTCCGGCACTTTTAACTGGAATGGAACGACCTCCCAGGGCGGAATTGCACCGGATGGTCTCTATACACTAAATATAAGTGCAACGAATGCCTCGGGAACGAATTTTTCCGTTTCTACCCAGGCATCGGGATTGGTTGAAGGCGTTGATATGAGCGGCGCCGAACTTCAGCTCATCGTCAAAGGCGAACCCATCCCGTTCTCCGATGTGTCATCTGTTCTGCTAAATCCAGAAAATTCCGAAGAGGAGGAGTCCTCATAATCTGCCTGTCCCTCTGCAATCAGTCCGAACTGTCCCTCAACCTTCGAACCAATTGTTAACTTTTTGCCGTTACCAAAGGAAATCCAGTAATTAGTGATCTTAGTCAAATATTAAGTACATTCAGCTAAGGTCATTCAAGTTTAGTATCGCGTAAGTACCGAGAGTAATATGTCTGAAGTAGCCAGACCTAGAGTAAGATATGTCATAGGTCCTGATGGAACACCTCTGACAATCGCAGATTTACCTCCCACGTCAACTCGAAGATGGGTCATTCGCCGAAAAGCAGAAGTTGTTGCTGCTGTTCGTGGAGGACTATTGAGTCTGGAAGAGGCCTGCGACCGTTATACACTGACTGTCGAGGAGTTTCTTTCCTGGCAAAGATCGATAGATCAGCATGGCCTCGCTGGACTGCGAGCCACGCGCGTCCAGGATTATCGCGAAGCCTAGTCGCACCAAGTTTCCGTCTTATCTGAAGTCCCAGTATTGACCGGGGACCCGTTTGTTCATTGACGGGTTCCGCAATCGTTCCCCCCTGCAACAATCTTCTGTTCGAGGCGCATTCGGCATTTTTTGCCGTTCCATCCGATTTCTTCCATCTCATTAAGCATCTGTTAGCGGGTACCCGGTAATTTTTGCCGGGTAAGTCGTTAAACGAATCAATAATCAGTCAAATCTCGACGTGGACTGAGTTCGCAGTGATCGGCTTGAAATGGGGGAAAGACGTGGAACCGATAGTCCAGTTTATTCGAACTTTAGGCGTGACCCGGATCGCGGCCATGGGTGCTGTGGCGGCCAGTCTGATCGGGTTCTTTATATATCTGATGGTTAAACTTTCGCAGCCGCAAATGGCTGTCCTGTTTACCGACCTGCAGTTCGAGGATTCCATCTCCGTCGTACGCAAGCTTGAAGGCATGGATGTCCCCCACGACGTTCGCCAGGATGGCGCCATTGTCCTGGTTCCAAAGGATCGGGTTCTGCGCCTCAGGATGGAACTCGCGGAAAGCGGTCTGCCCTCGGGGGGATCCGTGGGATATGAAATATTCGATAAATCGGATAATCTCGGTGCTACAAGTTTTGTTCAGAATATCAATCGCTTAAGAGCCATCGAAGGCGAACTCGCCCGGACCATTCGCGCCCTCGACAAAATTCAGATGGCACGGGTTCATCTGGTCATCCCCAAGCGAAAACTGTTTGCCCAGCAGCGCGCCGAACCTTCAGCTTCGATCGTTATAAAGGCCAGGGGCCGCCTGGAAAACGGGCAGATCAAAGCCATTCAGCATCTAGTTGCCTCGGCGGTGGAGGATCTCGCACCCGGCAAAGTTTCCATTGTCGACGAACGCGGCAAATTGCTGGCGTCCGGTAGCGGTGACGACGGTACGGGATTTTCAAATTCTACCAGCGACGAGCGCAATCGTTTGTTTGAAAACCGCCTGGAATCGCAAATCGAGGAAATCGTCTCAAGCGTTGTCGGAGCCGGCAAGGTTCGTGTTTCCGTTACCGCGGAACTCGACTACAACAGGATTACCAAAACATCCGAGACCTTTGATCCCGATGGCCAGGTCGTCCGCTCGACCCAGACCCGCCAGGAATCATCTTCCTCCAAGCAGCCCTCCCAGGATGGCTCGGTTTCTGTCGGCAATGAACTCCCTGCGGCGGGAACGGCCGAAGATACGGGTAATCAGACAGAGGACGCCAACAAGACCGAAGAGACAATCAACTACGAGATATCTCGAACAACCCAAACTGAAGTTAAGGAAGCGGGGCAGATACAACGCGTCTCCGTTGCCGTCCTGGTCGATGGCAAATATGCAAAAACCGCCGATGGAAAACTTAACTATCAGCCGCGGTCGCAGGCGGAGCTGGAGCAGATCACGCAACTCGTTCGCTCGACCATTGGCTACAGCCAGGAACGCGGAGACCAGATCCATGTCTCCAATCTGCAATTTGTAGCAACCGAAGAACCGGCTCTGGAGGCTGCGGCCGAAGGCGGATTGTTTGACTTCTCCAAACAGGACTACTTCCACATTGCCGAACTGGTTATCACGCTCATCGTCTCCCTCCTTGTCCTGCTGTTCGTGGTTCGCCCCCTGGTCCGGCGTATCCTGACACCGGAAGACCTGCTTGAGGAAGCTGCGCTCCTGGAACTCGACGGATCCGTGGCATCTGAACAGGGTGCCGCCCAGCTGACAGATGCCAGCGGCCAGCCCCTGGCCATCACCGCCGAAGAGACAGAAGTGGCCAATATTCCACCGAGTTCCGCGGTAATCGCACTTCAGAATGCCAAACTCGAGGGTGAAGTTCACAAGCAAGCCATTAAAGAGATCGGCGAGATGATCGAGAAACACCCGATGGAAGCCGTTTCGGTTGTTCAAAACTGGATCAATTCGGACGCGGCGTAATTTGGGGCGAATGAGCATAAATGGCACAAGCAGCAGCAAATAAGGAAAATGAAAATCTACCGGCAGTCCCCAATGAGGCCGGTCAGAAACCGCTGACCGGTGCGCAGCGGACCGCCGTCCTGCTGTTATCGCTCGGTGAAGGTTACGGAAAACCCATCTGGGAAAATCTTGATGATCAGGAACTGGCGCAGGTATCCGTCGCCATGTCGACCCTGGGCACCATACCCACCGACGCCGTCGAAGGGCTGATCGGCGACTTTATATCCGAGATGGGGTTGTCCGGGGCAATATTGGGAACGTTTGACTCAACCGAAAGACTGTTGTCGCAATTCCTCCCCAATGAACGCGTCCACCTGATCATGGAGGAAATTCGCGGACCCGCAGGACGCAACATGTGGGAAAAGCTGTCCAACGTCCAGGCCAACATCCTCGCAAACTATCTGAAAAACGAATATCCCCAGACAATCGCGGTCGTACTATCGAAAATTGCGCCGGATCATGCCGCCAATGTCCTCTCGATCCTTCCGGAAGAACTGGCCCTCGAAGTCGTCGACCGCATGTTGCGCATGGATTCCGTGCAACGGGAAATCCTGGAGAAAATTGAACAGACTTTGCGCCGTGAGTTTATCTCAAACCTGGCCCAGACCCGGCAGCGGGATGCCCATGAGCTGATGGCCGACATATTCAACAGTTTTGACCGTCAAACCGAAGCGCGCTTCATCTCGGCTCTGGAAGAGGAGAATCGGGAGAGTGCCGATCGCATCAAGTCCCTGATGTTCACCTTCGAAGATCTGATGAAACTCGATCCTTCGAGCTGTCAGACCCTGCTCCGCCATGTCGCAAAGGACGTTCTCGCCCTGTCCATGAAAGGTGCCAGTGAACCGGTACGCGAGTTTTTCTATTCGAACATGACGGCCCGGGCTTCGAAAATGCTGCAGGATGAAATCGAAGTCATGGGGCCGGTGCGGCTGAAAGATGTGGATGAAGCCCAGAGTGCGATGATCAACCAGGCCAAGGAACTCGCCAATTCAGGTGACATTATCATCTCCCTAGGCGGCAGCTCAAACGATGAATTCATTGAATAAGGTGTCGACGATGAATCAACCCGTGAAATTCATGTTTGAAACGGCCTTCGCATCCAAGGACGGCCAAGCCTATCAAACGCCGGAAGAAAAAGCGAAGGAAGAACTGCTGGTCGAATTTGCCCTGGAGAAGGAAAAGATACGGGCTGAAGCTTTCGAAGAAGGAAGAAAGCAGGCTATGCAGGAGGCTCTCGCCACTATCGAGGCGGAAACCCTTGAATGTACCAAGACCTTTGTGGCCGCCCAGGACGCACTGACACAACAATGCCGTGACGGCCTCTCTGAGATTCGGAACGAGGCAATGGAAATCGCCCTCTTTTCGTCTATGAAACTTGCAGGAGACCTATTGAGCCACCACCCGCAACTGCCGCTGGAACATCTCCTGAAAAATATTTTTGACCAGATCCGCAACCTGTCCCAGGTCCGTATTTCCGTTCCGGAAACGCTCATCGATGCCTGCCAGGCCCGTATCCAGGAGATGGCGGATCAATTCGGATATGAGGGACAAATCGTCGTTTCCGGAGATCCTGATATTGCCGTCGGAGACTGCAACATTGAATGGGCCGATGGCGGGATCGCGCTGGATCGCAGCAAAACCGCGGAACTTATCGAACAAGCGATCACACAGTCCGTGAATGGGGAACCGGTTTCGCTGGGATCGAAATTCAGAACAGATGATCCCGACTATGAACTAACGAATTGCGCCGAATTTGTTCCGGAGAACCGGGAACAACTGAATTCAGGAGAGTCCCAATGAGTGAAGACACAACAAACGAAGAAATGAACCTGCAAGAATTTTCCAAGGAAACGAGTATGCCTGAAAGTGAATCCGATGCTGCCGATGACGTGGCAGGTGGAAGCGATGTAGATGACAAATCGGCTTCAGACCTGGAAGCCGTTTTCGATATCCCGGTTCGCATACAGGCGATACTCGGACGGACGAGTATGGAAGTCAGCAATCTGTTGAGCCTTGAAGCGGGCGATGTGGTCGAACTCGACCGCAAGGTTGGGGAAGCCATAGACATATTTGTTAATAACCGGCTCGTAGCCCGGGGCGAAGTTGTCCTCGTGGATGACCGGCTTGGTGTCACGATGACGGAAATTATTAAGGCATAGGGATAAAGGCAGTTCTGGACGCCCGATATTTGACGGGGGCCTGACGGCAAAAGGGGAAACAAAATGAGACTCATGATTATCGGCTCCTTGCATGGAGAGTTATCGACAGCCAGTAAGATGGCCATTGATCGGGGGGCCAATGTCACCCACGCGCCCACTATCGATACGGCACTGAAAGATCTTCGTGCCGGCCAGGGTGCGGACCTGCTGATGATCGATGTATCCTATGACATCTCAACACTGGTCGAGAACCTGAAGTCCGAGCACTTCCATATCCCGGTGATTGCCTGCGGCACGGAACACGATGCTAACGCCGCGGTCGAAGCCATTCGCGCCGGCGCCAAAGAATATATCCCCCTGCCCCCGGACGCGGAAATGATCGCCGCCGTACTTGAAGCTGTCTCCGCCGAGCGAAATGCCTTTATCTATCGCGATGAAAAGATGCAGGAAGTCATGAAACTCGCCGATCAGATTGCAAAATCGGATGCCAGCATTCTGATCACCGGTGAATCGGGTACTGGCAAGGAAGTCATGGCCCGGTATCTCCATGAAAAATCTTCCCGCTCCGGCCAGCAGTTTATCTCGCTGAATTGCGCGGCGATCCCCGACAACCTGCTGGAATCCGAACTCTTCGGCCATGAGAAAGGCGCGTTTACCGGTGCCGTTGCCAGGCGCATCGGCAAGTTCGAAGAGGCGAATGGCGGCACCCTGCTTCTCGATGAAATTTCGGAAATGGATGTGCGCCTGCAGGCCAAACTATTGCGGGCCATTCAGGAACGGGTCATTGACCGGGTGGGCGGCAACAAACCCGTCGCCGTAGATATCCGAATTGTCGCCACATCCAACAGAAACCTTAATGAAGCCGTTAAAGAAGGCACATTCCGCGAAGACCTCCTCTATCGCCTGAATGTTGTAAACCTGAGAATTCCGCCGCTTCGCGAACGGCCGGCAGATATTCTCGAACTCGCAAACCATTTTGCCAATAAGTACAGCGAAGCCAACGGCCTGACCCCGCGCGACCTGTCGTCAGAGGCCCGGGACAAACTCATGGAAAATGCCTGGCGCGGCAATGTCAGGGAACTTGAGAATACCATGCACAGGGCGGTTCTTCTTTCTACCGGTGATGAAATCGGTTGCGATGCGATCCGCACCCCTGAGGGTAGTCTGCTCGATCAATCCCTGTCCACAGAGGATGCCGTGGAAAGAGCGGCGGCAACGGCGGAAGCGATAACCCAGTCCCTCGTCGGCAAAACCGTCGCTGAAGTCGAAAGAGAGCTTATTCTGGAGACCCTGGACCATTGTCTGGGCAACCGGACCCATGCCGCAACCATTCTCGGAATTTCAATTCGGACGTTGCGCAACAAGCTGAACCAATACTCAGGCGACGGAATTGAAATTCCGGCGGCCCGTGAAACACGCATGACGGCTTAAATCTGAAACCGCTCAGGTCGACGGACAAAAATTATGAGTGATATTGCTCCTGCTCAAATGACGGATACTGCCAACGCCAGCGCAACAGCCCCGGCGAAATTCGGCGGTAAAACCGTGCGTGACTTGTTCAATTTTGCCCGTCAGAGCGATATTGCCCTGGCTCTCTGCGTGATCGGCATTCTGGTTGTTCTCATTATGCCCATGCCGGCCATGGCCCTGGACATTCTGCTTGCCGTCTCAATTACATTTGCCGTTCTCATCCTGATGACGGCCCTGTTCATTCACACGCCACTGGAATTCTCCGCATTTCCCACCGTACTCCTGATCGCGACAATGATGCGCCTGGCGCTGAACCTGGCCTCGACACGCCTGATCCTGAGCGATGGACACGAAGGAACGGATGCCGCGGGAAAAGTCATCGAAGCTTTCGGCAATTTTGTCATGCAGGGCAATTTCATCATAGGCATCATTGTCTTTGCCATCCTGGTGATCGTTAACTTCATCGTCATTACCAAGGGCTCGGGTCGTATCGCCGAAGTCGCGGCACGCTTTGCCCTGGATGCGATGCCAGGCAAGCAAATGGCGATCGATGCGGACCTGTCCGCAGGTCTCATAGACGAGGACGAGGCGCGGTCTCGACGGAAGAAACTGGAAGATGAATCGTCTTTTTTCGGGGCGATGGACGGTGCTTCGAAGTTCGTCCGCGGTGATGCCATAGCCGGACTGCTGATTACCTTCATCAATGTTATCGGCGGCATGATCATTGGTGTCGGCCAGAACGATATGAGCATGGCCGATGCCGGACAGACATATACATTGCTGACCATCGGCGACGGTTTGGTCAGCCAGATCCCTGCATTGATTGTTTCCACCGCTGCCGGTCTCCTTGTCTCCAAGGCCGGGGTCGACGGTGCTGCGGAAAAAGCACTGGTTACCCAGTTCTCGGGCTATCCGAAAGCCCTGGGCATGTCGTCCGGTGTCATGGCGGTCATGGCTTTGCTCCCGGGCATTCCGATGATCCCGTTTTTTGCTCTTTCAGCCACTGCCGGCGGCCTCGCCTGGATGGCCCAACAGAGTCTGGTCACCAGGGCAGAAGAAGAAAAAGAGCGGAAACAAACGCAGATCGAGGAGGCTCAACCGAAAGAAGAGCCCATCTCGGAATCCCTGCATATGGATGAGTTGCGCCTGGAAATCGGCTACGGCCTTCTTCCCCTGATAAAAAATGCGAATGGGGACAATGACCAGCTCACCGACCAGATCAAATCTCTGCGGCGGCAACTGGCGTCTGATATGGGATTCGTCATGCCCTCCGTTCGCATCCTCGACAATATGCAGCTTGAACCCAACGACTATGCGATAAAGGTCAAAGAAGTTGAATCCGGCCGTGGATCCCTTTTTCCCGAGAAACTGATGGCCATGGACCCCAAGGGAGATCAGATTAAAATCCCCGGCATTCATACGATTGAACCGACGTTTGGCTTGCCGGCGACCTGGATCGAAGAAACCGATCGCGATGAAGCCGGTTTCAAGGGTTATACCGTGGTCGATCCGATAACCGTAATTTCCACCCATTTGTCGGAAGTCTTGAAGTCCAACATGTCGGAACTCCTGTCCTATGCCGAAGTTCAGAAGCTGCTGGATGAATTGCCGGAAAAACAGAAGCAATTGCTGGAAGAAGAAGTGTCCAAAGTTATCCCCGTAACGGGCATTCAACGTGTCCTGCAGTCCCTGCTCAACGAACGCGTTTCGATCAGAGACTTGCCGACGATATTGGAAGGCATCGCCGAGGCCAGCAGCTATACGCAGTCCATTCAGCCAATTACTGAACACGTAAGATCCCGACTGGCACGCCAAATTTGTGCCAGCTATACAAACGCCGCCGGATTCCTGCCGTTGATCACCCTGTCGCCGAAATGGGAGCACGAATTCCTTGAAGCGCTGGTGGGTGAAGGTGATGACCGTCAACTCGCCATGCCGCCGAGCCGCTTGCAGGAGTTTATTCATGCAACGCGGGAAGCACTGGAGGAAGCGAGCAAACTGGGTGAATTTCCGATCATTCTTACAAGCCCCGGAGTTCGCCCCTTCGTTCGAACGATCGTCGAGCGCTTCCGCTCGCAATCACCGGTCTTGTCCCAGAACGAAGTCCATCCTCAGGCCAAGTTGAAGACAATCGGTCAGATTTAAATTAAGCGATTAGTTGCTCTTTTTTGCAGCCGCCGCCTGGCGACCGGAACCGCACTCCAGGTCGCCTGCCGCATAACGGGCGATATCGGCTTCCAGTTCTTTTCCAAGCTCCGGTTTCAACTTTACATTGTCGCTCTTGATCGTCGTGCGGTCTTCCAAGGGGCTGAAATACACCCGGAAAGCAATCAGGCCGCGGCGTCCCTTCTTATCCTGTTCGTGGATGGAGATCTCGGCCTCATCTTTCTCATTTTCCCTGGATGTCACCGCAAAGAAAACGTGCTTTTTAAGACGGGGGTTTGTCGGCGAGAACCAACAGGATTTGATGCCTCTTCCCACCAGATTATAAAGCTGCAGCGGGGTTCCCTTTTTTGTAAGGGTGCTGTCCGGAATGACAATCGTATTGGCGATTTTCTTCAGGTCCACCTCCGGCAGGGTGAGATTTTCAAGCCCGCTGCTGCAGCCTGCAATGAACACCGAGCAGACCGCAATTACGGGCCACCGCAAAATATGTCGAACCTGCAATTTTAATTCGGTTGTCAAGTTCGTTTCTCCAACGACAAATGCGGCCCGGAGCCGGACGGATTTTAATTGCTAGTCGCGAAAATTAACAAACTGAAGCGGCAAATCGATCGACAAACCCTTCACATGCTCGATAACAGCCTGAAGGTCATCTCGCTTCTTGCCTGTGATCCGAAGCTCATCCCCCTGAATTGCCGATTGCACCTTGAGCTTGCTGCTTTTGATTTCCTTGACAATTTTTTTAGCGAGATCTCTGTCTATACCCTGCTGAATGGTGGCCGTCTGGCGCAGGGATTGTCCCGCGGACGGTTCCGGTGTCTGATAGTCGATAACACCGACATCTATTTTCCGTTTCGCCAGATGACCCGCCAGGAGTTCGTGCATTTGCCGCAATTTCATGTCGTCATCGGCGACAATATTGATCTCCGAGTCTTTTCTCTCGATGGTGCATTTCGCACCCTTGAAATCATAGCGCTGACCCATCTCGCGGATCATATTGTTGAGCGCGTTGTCGACCTCACTTATGTCGGTCTGGGATACAATATCGAAGGAAGGCATAGATCTCTGTTACAGTTCTGACTTCGCGGGAATCGTTCATAAGAACGCCCGTAATATATCATCTGGCAAGGGATTTGCCAGATCTAGGTTCGTGGTGTCAGAACAACTGTGTGAATTAGGCCTCACACAGAAAGGCCGTGTCCCGGCAACTCAACAGAAAAGTGCCGGAATTCCGCAATTAGTGGTTGTCCGGCTGCCGGGCAGTTACGAAATGCTCCAGCTCTTGCTGCTCGGATTTCTCACGCGCGAATCGATCACGGGCCGCACCCCGCTCTTCGAGAAGCTCGACTTTTTTAAGGTCTTCGAACGAATCAGCGAGTTCGCTACGTGCTTCTTCCAGTTTCGCTTCAAGATCCTTTAGCGACGCCATCAGATTGTCGCGGCGCTGCATCGCGGCCTTGGCAAAGGTCGGGTAGGCATAATGGTTAATATCGCTGACCCCGGCTTTTTGCTGCTCGACCTCGATCTGCCGATCCAGATCACTGGCCATGCGACGAAATTCATCGATCATGGACTCCAGATCAACGACCTTCTGCTTTTTTTCATCGACTTCAAATCTTCGCAGTCGGATAAGTGAATCACGTGATTTCATTGCTCAATACCCTCTACACGTCCGAACTCAACTGTCGGTTCAAACTATTCTCTCGGTTCAACTAATTCTGGCTCGAATTCACCATTTGTCTCAATTTCATCATTCAACAACTGTGCCAACTCTGCGTAACTCTGCTGAATGGTAAATCTCTGATCATTCAGTTGCGATAAGAAGGCTTCCAGTTGCGGATGATAGTTAATCGCCTTGTCAACCTCGGGGTTGCTCCCCCGCCGATAGGCGCCCAGTCGGATAAGTTCTTCCATGTCGGCATAAGTCGACATCAGCTGCTTTGCCCGCACAACCACAGGCAGATAGTCGGGATCAACGCATTGGGGCATTGTCCTCGAAACCGAGCGAAGAACATTGATAGCTGGAAAGCGTCCTCGTTCTGCAATACTTCTTTCCATTACTATATGACCATCTAAAATTCCTCTAACCGCATCCGCGATTGGCTCATTTTGGTCGTCACCTTCTACCAATACGGTAAACAAACCGGTAACGGCCCCTTTTCCATCCCCCGGACCGGCGCGTTCCAGCAGTTTCGGCAATTCTGAAAATACGCTTGGCGTATAACCCCGTGTGGTCGGGGGTTCGCCGCCCGAGAGGCCGATTTCCCGTTGCGCCATGGCAAACCGCGTGATGCTGTCGATCATGCACAGCACATTCATTTCCCGGTCTCTGAAATACTCGGACAGGGTCAGCGTCAAATAGGCGGCCTGGCGTCGCATGAGTGCCGCCTCATCGGAAGTGGCAACGACAACTATGGATCGCGCAAGCCCTTCTTCCCCGAGATTGTCTTCGATGAATTCCTGGACTTCGCGGCCTCGCTCACCGATGAGACCGATAATCGAGACATTGCAGGCCGTGTTTTTCGCCAGCATTGACAGCAGTACGGACTTGCCGACACCGGAGCCCGCAAAAATTCCCATTCTCTGGCCATTGCAGCAGGTCAGGAATGTGTTCAGTGTTTTCACCCCGAGATCGATGGGTTCGCCAACCCGCGACCTGGTGTGGGCCGGCGGCGGGGCACTGCGGATAGCGTAGGCCGCATCCCCCTGGGGCAAGGGGCCTTTTCCGTCGAGGGGTTCACCCAGCGCATTCACAACCCGGCCGAGCCAGGCCGAAGTCGGATAAATTAGAAAATTCGATGATTTCACGTAGGCTTTGGCGCCCTGCTGTACCCCGACAAGATCGCCAAATGGAAGAGCTATGGCACTATCTTGTGTAAATCCCACGATCTCGCAAAGCACATTGCTCAGATGTGGGCGCGCAATTTCCAGACGCGAACCAACCCCCATGGTGAATATGGGACCAACGATTTCAACCGAAAGTCCCTTGACGCTTTTGACCCGTCCAAAAACCTCGAATTCGGAAACGGCTTCAATTCGATTGAGGAGCGCCTGCATATTGAATCTCTCCCACCCCCTGTTAAACGAACACTGATTTTTCAGTTTGTTCAGTCTGACCGAGCTGTATTTTGAGCAGCAGGCGTTAACCAGACGTAAATGCCTCCCAAATGGAGTCGAAAATGACACAATATGAGCGAAAATTATTTGGAATGAACT
>JANQOC010000600.1 GCA_028279265.1 Hyphomicrobiales bacterium | reverse complement strand
GGACGCGTTGCAGGTTGACCATTACTATTCTAGCGATTGCCATCTTCAAGTTTAAGATCGGGCCCGTCCACCGGTTTCCACCGCATCCGCCTTCATTTCGGCAAGCCCTCCTCGTTTCGGCAAATTCCCCGGAAGCTTGATGTAAAATCGCCTGCAAAAGGAGGCGAAGCTTGCAAGAACGAACAAATTCGAGAATGATAGGTCTCAGAGTCAGTCGGCCGACCCGGTTGGTCGAGCCGGCCTTCTCTGCGAGAGCTTGCTGCCTGATTTTAAATGGCGCGAGCTCTCCCCCCAACTGAAGTTGCCGATCTGTTCAGGTTTCTTAGAAACGCCTTCCGAACCGGCTCTTGTCCCACCTCCAAGTCCAAGGGTATTCCATTGACTGAAGTGAAATTAGTATTTCCAATGATCTGCGCGATTGCAACAGATGCGGCCAACCGTCAATCGATTTTCATGATGACGTTGCAAAAATAATTGCCACAACCCGACACCGGGAATTCTAAAACTAATAAATTATAAAAAGTTAATAACCCTATGTATTAACGTATTTTTTTAACTTATTATTTACCAAATATATGCCTGAGCAATTGCTTGCAGACCGGATTCCGACACATGGAAGAACCCGTGGCTCAAATCGCCTGTGTCATTTTTTCGGTTTCGTGGCGAAAATGCTACAATTATGCCTAATCCGGGCGGCAAAAATTTGTATCCGTGTAAAAGGCGGGAAAATACGGGAAACCCTCAACTGTCGAACCGGTTTCTTCCTCGCATACGAACACCCAAATAATCAAAAACAAGAACGATAGCCGGAAGAATGAGGACGTCGGCGAGTAGCGCGGCTGATAGCGTCGTCATGAACAGCTGGCCAAATATTCGCATAGGAGGCAGCGCACTGGAGACAGTAATGGAGAGGCCCAGAACGAGAACAATGGTTGTCAGCAGGAGGACCGGGCCAATGTGCGATATTGTCTTCTTAACCGCATCTCCGATGATATTTCTCTCGTTCGATTCCAGGGAAAGCCTGTTCAGAAAATGAATGGTGTCGTCCACGGCCAATCCGAACGCGACAGTCAGAGCCATGACGCTCGCATATTCCAGCCTCTGGCCCGAGACATAGAGCAGCGCTCCGGCGGCAACCACCGGGAAAAGATTCGGAAACAGGGAAAACAGTGCCGCGGCATAGGACCGGAAAGCGATACCGATGACAACAATAACCACGAAATAAGCCCCGATCAGGCCCGTATTCAACTGTCCAATCATGCGGTCGCTTTGCACTGCCGAGACAGGAACAAGGCCTGTTACCGTGAACTGGATTTGCGGAAAGCGGGTGCGTGAATTCTCGAGTTCTATTTCCAGCTGTCGGATGATCGGGCGGGTTTCGCGAGCATCCAAATCGGGTAGACGTCCGGAGACCAGCGCCGAGGTTTCATCTTTACTTACAAATTTTCGTTGCAATGAGGCCGGCAGTTTTTCGAAGTATGAGAGAACACTTTCCGAAGAAGGCTGTCCCTCATGTTTCGAAAGCCACTGTTGCAAAGTATGCAGCGACCAGACATTTCCGATCCTGTCTCCCCGCTCCAGCACCGCATGGGCTTCACCGATGGCTTCCATGACTTTCGGATCCGAGAGTTTTCGAGGTGTATCCCATGTGATCATGATGTGGATCGGAAAAGAACCGCTTAACCGCTTGTCGATGGCCAAACCGGTTTCAATTGACTCCCGATTATCCGGAACTTGATCGCTCAGGCGATAGCCTGGCTGCAGTTTCAAATGCGCAAGAGTGAGACCAGAAACAATAGCGATACTGACGAGCGTAAGCACAACAGCCCTCGGCTCCAACCATTGCGCCAGCCTGGCACAAATGGCTACCAAGCGCTCCATGATCCGGTTTCTCAATTGTTCTTTTTCAAGAAACCTGTCTTCGTCACCCATAAGCACGAGGGTTCCCAGTGGTACGATCAGGATCACGGAAAGGAAGGCGAACAGGGTTGAAAGGGCCGCGGAATAAGCAAAGGTTTTGATCAAAGCCGATTCCGCCACGCTCAGGGACAGCATAGCTATCGCCGTCGTCAGGCTCGTCAGCACACAGGCCGGACCCACGGTGTGGACAACGTGTCGGATCGCCGATTTCTTGTCTTGTCCGAGCTGGATCTGACGGCGGATCGTATACACCATGTGCATAGCATCCGTATAGGCGATGACCATCACCAGGGGCGGAATGACATTCAAAAAGATCGTCAGTCGTTGATCCAGTAATCCGAGAATACCCAGGGACCAGACAACAGCGAATATCGGACAAAGGGACGCGATGAATACCAGGCTGAGGCGCCGGAAAAACAACAGGCAGACCACAAAGCCGATGAAGAATCCTGCCACGTTGTAGACGACACGATCACGGTTTACAGCGTCACGAATTTCTCTTTGCATGATCGGAGCGCCTGCGAGCCGGTGTACAACTCCCACCGGTCCGGTAATCTCGCCGGCAAGCTCGCGGATTTCATCAATGATGTTTCCCTGATCAAGGGTTCTAGCCTGCTCCGGGTCGAGAGCAACGATCATCAACAGGAAATCATTTTCCTGCTCCGAGATCGACAGGAGCTTCCCGCCGATCAGGGGATGGTTGAAAGCCCCGTCAATCACTTCCCGAAGGGCATCTCCTTCCGGAAGCTCAGGCGGAAAAAGGAGGGCCGTATTTCCAATATCATCAGGTGCCTGGCGAATGGAAAACGGTGACAAGACACCGGCCACGACATCCATAAGTTGCAGTTCGAGTTGCAGATCACGAGCGGCTTCAAGGCGGGATCTGTCGCTTAAATCTTCCGCTTGCAGAACAAGCAGGATATCAAACTCACTGGTGGGAAACTGCGCGCTCAACTTCTGGTATTCGAGATAGTCCGGGGTCCCGGATCGAAACAGCTCGCTAAGGGATCCGTGCGCCACCAGCTTCGGCAACCCCACAGCGCAAACCGCGGTCAGCAGCGCTATGAACAAGGTCACCGCCCACGGACTTCTAAGTGGGGCGAGACCAAGCCGTTCAATCCCGAAACCAAGTGAATTCATGGAGATGGATCAATCCCGGCTGTCGTCCGGATTGCCGGCCCGAATTGAACCCGCAAAGAGGCTTTGGCGCGAGCTCTCCTTAAGAAATTACCTGTTAAAATGAGCCGCATCC
>JANQOC010000341.1 GCA_028279265.1 Hyphomicrobiales bacterium | reverse complement strand
CCTTGCGGCGAAACTGGGGATCGATCCGCTGACCTGAGAAACCGGCCTGGAAAAACTGAACCTGAAATCCGGATAGATCGGCGTTAAGCCGTTAGTCCGAGAAATTCCGCAATTGCGGCGTTAAACCCACTCGCATTGTCGAAATTGGCGACATGGGCGGCATTTGGAATTTCGATGAACCGTCCGTCCGGTGTTGCCTCGGCCATTGCCGCCATAACATCCGGTGCGGCACCGGCATCCTCAGCCCCCCCGACATAGAGTATCGGGAGTTTGATTTTTCCCAGATCCTTAAGGTAATCCAGAGTTTTCAGTGCGCCGACGCAGCCGATCCACCCCTCTTCGGAGGTCCGGCGGATCATCTGCCTGATTTGCTCGGTCTTATCTGGATGAGCCTGGCGGAACGACTCCACCAGCCAGCGCTCGATGGTGCCCTCGACAATCGATTCGATGCTGCCGTCCCGGACCAGCTGAATGCGTTCGTCCCAGGCATCGATATAGGCGGCCGGGGCATCGGCCCGGGCGTCGCAACATATCAGGCGCTCAAACCTCTCGGGAAAGTGTATCCCCAATCCTAGCGCTGTCATGCCGCCGAGGGACAGCCCCATGAAAACAGCCTTTTCTATGTTCAGGTGATCCATGAGACCAATGACGTCAGCGACGAGCAGATCGAAACTATAGGGTCCCGGGGTCGCCGGGCTGTCGCCGTGACCGCGGGTGTCATAGCGCAGAACCCGGTATTTCTGAGTCAGGAAGGATATCTGCGGCGTCCACATGAAGCTGTCCGATGCGAGACTGTTACTCAGTATCATCCATGGGCCGGATTCCGGACCGTCGATGGTATAGGCGATATTTGTTCCATTGACTTCGGCGAGTGGCATGGGATCTGAACTCCTCCTGAAAACTTTTTGGTAAGCGGCGGCGATGCGCTATTGCGGGGTACACTCCGGGGGGTGAAAATCTACTCTTTGTTGAAAGCGATAAAGCTTATAAACTTTACCTTTGTTAGTGAGCAATTCAAGCTCAAATCCGTCAGCCAGGAAAGTCAGAGTCATGGGGAAGCAAAAAAAAGAATCCGATCAGTTGCGCAGTCATCGCTGGTTCGGTGTTGACGATCTGCGCGCCGTTGCCCATCGCGGTCGCGCCATGCAGATGGGATATGCGAGCGAGGACTGGAATGGAAAGCCGGTCATTGGCATCATCAATACCTGGTCGGACATCAATCAGTGCCATGCCCATTTCAAGCATCGTGTTGAAGACATCAAGCGAGGCGTATTTCAAAGCGGCGGATTTCCCCTCGAACTGCCGGCTATTTCTCTGTCGGAACCCTTTGTGAAACCTTCAACCATGCTGTACCGGAACTTCCTGGCCATGGAATGTGAAGAGCTTCTGCGTTCGCACCCCATCGACGGTTGTGTCCTTATGGGTGGATGCGACAAGACAACACCGGGCCTGCTGATGGGGGCGATCAGCATGGATCTGCCGGCTATATTTGTTCCCGCCGGTCCGATGTTGAACGGTAACTGGAAAGGGGAGAAGCTCGGAAGCGGTTCCGACATCTGGAAGTACTGGGACGAACGACGCATTGGCAATATCAGTGAGGAAGACTGGGACGGTGTCGTCGGAGGGGCGGCAAGATCATACGGTCACTGTATGACCATGGGGACTGCCAGTACGATGACGGCCATTGCCGACGCCATGGGCATGACTTTCCGGGGGGCGAGCGCAATTCCGGCACCGGATTCCAATCATATTCGAATGTGCGCTGCAGCCGGGCGACGGATTGTGGACATGGTTTGGGAGGATTTGAAACCCAGCGACATTCTGTCCCGCGGTTCGTTTGACAATGCCATTGCCACGGCAATGGCCATGGGGTGTTCGACGAATGCGATCATTCACGTTATCGCCATGGCCAAGAGGGCCGGTGTCCCGATCGGACTTGATGATTTTGAAGCCTTCAGCCGCAAGGTGCCGGTTATTGCCAACATTCGCCCGAGCGGCGACCGCTATCTCATGGAAGACTTCTATTATGCCGGCGGACTTCTTGGACTCCTGACGCGTATCGAAGCTCATCTGGACAAAGCTTGCCTGTCGGTTACGGGGGAGGCCCTGGAAAAGGATCTGCGCCAGGGGGAGGTTTACAATGATGATGTCATCCGTACGGTCGAGGACCCCATCTATGGCGAAGGAGCGCTGGCCGTGCTGAAAGGGAATATCGCCCCCGACGGATGTGTGATGAAACCGTCTGCGGCCGCGCCTAACCTGTTGAAGCACCGCGGACCGGCCCTGGTCTACGATTCCTACGGGGAGATGAAAGCGGCGGTTGAAAATGAAGATCTCGATGTTACCCCGGATCACTGTTTGATCCTGCGGAATGCCGGTCCCAAAGGCGGCCCGGGCATGCCGGAATGGGGACAGTTGCCGATTCCCAAAAAGCTCCTGAAACAGGGGGTCCGGGACATGGTCCGGATTTCCGATGCCCGCATGAGCGGTACGAGTTACGGCGCCTGTATTCTGCATGTTGCCCCGGAATCCTATATTGGCGGCCCCCTGTCTCTGATCCGCACGGGCGATATGATTTCCGTGGATGTGGACAGGCGCGAAATTAATGTGGAGCTTGATCCTGCCGAGCTTGAGAAACGCAAAGCCGCCTGGACACCGCCTGCGGCGCGTTACCAGAGGGGTTATGGCTGGATGTACTCCCAGCACATTTCCCAGGCGGACAGGGGCTGTGATTTTGATTTTCTCGAAACTGAGTTTGGCGGGCCGGTGGATGAGCCCCCCATATTTTGACGGTGCTCTTTGAGTTCAAAAAAAACGAGCGGCCTGTGTTCTTCCGTCGCCGATGTCGTTAATCGAGGGTCCAGCCGCCATCGATTAGCAGCGAGGTGCCGGTGATCAGGGCGGCGGCGTCCGATGCAAGAAAAACTATGGCGCCCATAATATCTTCGAGTTCACCCATGCGGCCGAGTTTGATTTTCGACATGACATAGTTCTTGAAGGTTTCATCCTTGAAGCCTTCGCGCACCATTTCGGTCATGATAAAGGTCGGGGCAATCGTATTAACCCGTATATTTTTAGGTGCCAGTTCGAGGGCCATAGCCTTGGTAAATCCTTCGACCGCATGTTTAGAAGCGCAGTAGATTGTGCGCTTGGGACCTGCCACATGTCCCATTTGCGACGACATGTTGAGGATTACGCCGGGTTTCTCAGCCTTCACCAGAACTTCCGCAATTGTGTGGGCGACAAAAAAGGCCGCCTTGACATTGAGATCCATCACCGCATCGAAATCGTCGCGGGTAAGTTCCGGCATATATTTGGGGCGATTGGTGCCCGCATTGTTGACCAGGATATCGTAAGGCCCCTTTTCAAGAAGGACATTGCGCGCGGTTTCATAGTCCATGACGTCCAGCGTGTAATAAGACGCATTGCCGCCCTGTTCCTTTATGGCCTCGCAGACTTCGGCAATCTCATCTTCACTGCGGGCGATAATTTCAACGGCAGCGCCGGCTTCAGCCAGGGCTGCCGCCGCCGCCACACCGAGACCGCGACCGCCGCCGGTTACGAGGGCCCGCCGCCCGTCCAGCCTGAAAGAAGGTGTTTTTGGAAGATCCATGGCCCTTACTCCGCCGCTGTCGCATAGGGGATATTGCGGCCGCCATAACGTCGTACGCGCACATTGGCCTGTTCCGCATGTCCGGCAAAACCTTCAAGCATACACAGGCGCGAACAATATTCGCCGATTTGAGCGCTTGCTTCATCGGTCAGCACTTTCTGATAGGTGCAGGTTTTCAGGAACTTGCCGACCCAGAGCCCGCCCGTATAACGTGCTGCTGTCTTCGTCGGCAGGGTGTGATTTGTGCCGATGACTTTGTCGCCATAAGCCACATTGGTGCGTGGACCCAGGAAAAGGGCGCCGTAATTGGTCATGTTGTTGAGGAAATAATCCGGATCTTCGGTCATCACCTGAACATGCTCCGAGGCAATGCGATCAGCTTCCGCAACCATCTCATCCACACTGTCACAGACAATCACCTGGCCGTAAGTTTCCCAGGCTTCCCGGGCAATCTCCGCTGTCGGCAATATGCCCAGCAGGCGGTCGATTTCGGCCAGCGTGTCCTTGGCGAGTTTTTCCGAATTGGTCAGAAGTACAGCCGGTGATGTCGGCCCGTGTTCCGCTTGGCCCAGGAGGTCTGTCGCGCACATCTCGCCATCGACGGATTCATCGGCAATGACCAGCGTCTCTGTCGGACCGGCAAAAAGGTCAATGCCGACACGGCCAAAGAGTTGGCGTTTGGCTTCTGCCACGAACATATTCCCCGGCCCCACCAGCATGTCGATGGGCGCTATGGTTTCCGTGCCAAGCGCCATGGCCGCAACGGCCTGGACACCGCCGAGGACGCAGATTTCATCGGCCCCCCCGAGATGCATGGCCGCGACAATCGCCGGATGCGGTCCGCCTTCGTGGGGTGGTGCCGAGGCAATCACCCGCTCAACGCCGGCAACCTTGGCTGTTACCACACTCATGTGCGCAGATGCGACCATGGGGTATTTTCCCCCCGGTACGTAACAGCCGACGCTGTTCACGGGTATGTTTTTGTGCCCGAGGATGACGCCTGGCAGGGTTTCGACTTCGATATCCTGCATCGAGTCTTTTTGTTTCTGGGCAAAGTT
>JANQOC010000594.1 GCA_028279265.1 Hyphomicrobiales bacterium | reverse complement strand
CCACACTCAGGGCAGGCTTTGATGATGATGTTCAGCCGGGAGATTATTTTGGCCCGTCGGGCTTCCTTGAGATGCAGGGTCATCCGGTTAAGGTTGCCCCAAACTCCAGAGCCCGGGATCCGATAACGGCGCAGGAACTGTGGCGCTTGTCGGAGGAACTGACCGGGGTAACCTACTTCGGCGAGACTGCTGATGCCTGACTATCTCACCAGTAGCGGGGACCCTCTGGTAACGGGGAGAGGCCATGGTTGCCGCCTTTCCGTTTCTCTATTCAAAAATCAGGGGTGAGGCCTGCCAATAAGCGGTCGACTGATTAATAAATGCAACGGCGGTTCAAAATTGCCTTGCCACGCCGAGATTCATATTCGATAATCTAATTGTTTTAAATAGATACTAAAAAACGGAGGAAATATGTTTAAAACAATAACAAAAGGCCTGATGATCGCGGCACTCGCATGTACATCTACGGCGGCTCTTGCCGGAGGTGAGTGGAAAGATGGCGTGCTGTTCACACAAAAGAAACTCGCATCATTAAAAGGTCATGATGCCTATAGCATCGAGTTCGGTTTGCAACCCGGCAAATGCACTGGTGAAATTGTTGCGGTCAGCGAGTGGTTGAAAATGACTGACGGGACCATGGTTTTCAATTACCCGGGCAAAGGCGAAAACACCCGCAACAAGGGCGATGAATGGTACCAGGCCAATGGGACCAAGGTGGTTGTCTGCAACAAGAGCAAGGCCAACGCCATGCTTGTCGGCGTTCAGTTCCGACCTGAGAAATAGGTTCTGTCCCGGCTACAAGTTGGATACAATAAGTGGAAGTGGTGAGGCGCACCGCTTCCGCAAATTGAGCGGCGATGGTCAGTAAAGCATTGCTCGCCCGGGCACAAAACTCTAGACTTCATTTCACAGTACAAGTTTTAAATCAATAGAGTTGCTGGTCGTCGTCGGCAATTTCTATTGTCTGCGGGAGGTACAGGCATGAGTGTACAGTCACCACCATTTCGAGCGGATCATGTCGGAAGTTTGCTGCGTGCGCCCGCCGTTACCAGGGCGCGGGAACAGCATTTCGAAGAACAACAAATGTCTGCCGTGGACCTCGCCGCCGTTGAAGATGAAGCCATCAAAGACGTCATAAGCCTGCAGGAGGATGTGGGGCTGAAAGCCGTTACCGACGGGGAGTTCCGCCGGTCGTTCTGGCATTATGATTTCATGGGAATGCTGACCGGTTTTGCGCTTGAACAACGCGATAAGGGCGTTCAGTTTGCGGGCGTTCAGCTCCCGCCCACATTTCCGACCATACAGGCAAAGCTGGATTTTCCCGACGATCACCCCATGCTTGCGCATTTCGAGTTTGTCCGCGACAACACGAGGGTCGTACCGAAAATCTCAATTCCCGGTCCCAGTTGCTGTCATTTTCGCACGGCACCGGAAGATATCGCGCCGCCGGAGTACAAGGATGTCGACGTGCTGTTCACAGATCTTGCGGCGACCTACAAAAAAGCGGTGCAGGCTTTCTATGACAGGGGATGTCGATATTTGCAAATGGACGATATTTTTTTCGCCTATCTTTGCGACCCCAAGCACCGTGCGGAAAAACAGAGCCAGGGCCAGGACCCGGACTGGCTGATCGACCGTTATGCCTGGATGATGCACGAGGCGATCAAGGACCGGCCCGACGACATGTTCATTGCCATGCACATGTGCCGGGGGAATTTCAGGTCCACCTATGCCGCCGAGGGCGCTTATGATCCGGCAGCGGACGCGATCTTTAACAAGACGGGCGTGGACCTTTTCTTCATGGAATATGATACCGAGCGTGCCGGTGGCCTGGAGCCCCTGCGTCTCCTCGCCAAAGGCAAGCAACGGGTTCTCCCGGGATTCATAACGACGAAATTCAGTGAACTCGAAACGATTGACGATTTGAAACGCAAGTTCGATGAAGCGGCGAAATATGCCGATATTGATCAACTCGGCATTGCCCCCCAATGCGGCTTCGCATCGACGGAAGAAGGCAATACCATCACCCATGACGACCAGCGACGCAAGCTTGAGCTTGTCGTCGCTACAGCCGAAGCGATCTGGGGAGGCGTTTAAGGCATTGCCTTCGAGCCTGCTATTCCGTTGAAACCGTGAGCGAGTAGCGGGAATCAGCCGCCAGGCAGTCAGCTTCCGGAAGCCCGAGTTCCTTGCGCACGATATTCGTCCCAAGCACCATGGAAACCATTTTATAGCGGGCATGGCGCCGGCTCATACCTTCCCGTCCCATGCCGCAATCGGAACTGACAATCAGCCGTTCCGCCGGGATATGTTTCAGGGCATTGCGGATGTGGGTGGCGATATCCTCCGGTTTCTCGACCTGCAGGGAATGGTGGTCAATCACGCCGATGGCCACCTTCTTGTCTTTGATGTGGGTGCCGATGGCTTCCAGGTCCATCATACCGGAGCTGCAGGACTCGAAGGTGATCACGTCCGCATGGACACCGTTCAGAGCTTCCAGCGACGGTGCATAGCTCTGAATTTCCTTGAACATGCGTTGCTGCGAGGGATTGCCCCAGCAGGTGTGACACCAGACTTCGGTTTTCTCGGCCAGTCCCTTGACCGTATTGTTGAACACTTCTGTCATTTCCGCCATGTCGAGTTTACCGAAGACTTTCCCGCGTGCCGGGATCATGTGAATCTGGGGCTCTTCTAGCTGGACAACGGGACAACCCGCATCG
>JANQOC010000592.1 GCA_028279265.1 Hyphomicrobiales bacterium | reverse complement strand
GCTTCCGGATCCTGGGTTGGTTTGCCGTTTTCCGGATCTCTGGCGTGAAGGTGCAGAATTGCCGCTCCGGCTTCGGCTGCTTCAATTGCACTTTCTGCAATCTGATCCGGATGAACGGGCAAATGCGGCGACATTGTCGGAGTATGTATCGCACCTGTCACGGCACATGAAATAATGACTTTTCGGCTTGGTTTTGCCATTTCTTTGATCCTCCCGCATAAAACTCAGTTTATGGACGGTTTTAGTATTGAATTGAGACAGCACAATAATCTGTCCGGGATGACTCGCTTGAACGAGGTCGTGATGAGCCGGGTAAACGAGGCAATACCCCTGAATTACTTGATGGCTTGAGGGTTGATCGGAGATCCGCAACCTCCTGGAAGGTGAAGCGGTGGAGCCGAGAAGAAAAACTCGTAAACTTTATCTTCCGCACAATCCTCAGCGAGCTCTTTCACATAAAATATCTCGCCCATTGTAATCCCGATCGCAGGAATAACAACCCAGTGCCAGGGTTGGTTGGCTTCAGGCGTTTCATTCGGTCGAACCTCACATCCCCAGGTATCAGCGCAAATGCCGGCGATTTCTTTTTCGTGGATCCAGTAGCAGGTCTCAAAAGCAAGTCCCGGCGCATCACCGCCTGCATAACCCGTCCAGTCACCTTTCTTCAGGCAACGTTCCTGGTGACCGGTTCGGATAATAACAAAATCACCTCGTTTGATTTCAACACCCTGGGCTTCGGCGCAGGCATTGAGGTCATCGATCGTAATCGCATAGCCGTCGTCCAAATCGTCGACACCCTTAAACCGGGCAATATCGAGGAGAACGCCGCGGCCCACCATTTTATCCCGCGTGTGTTCAATCCCGTTTTTCTTGGCGCCTGTTGTGTCAACAAGCCGGGCGTCATAGCCATTATACATTTTTTCATCGAGAAAGATGTGGGCAAGGGCGTCCCACTGGGTGGAGCACTGGCAGGGCAGGTTGACGGCGTCATCGGCATATCGAATATTCGGCGTTTCGTCCTGGGTTCCGGCGACTGCATCGGTTCCCGTTGCCAGCATCTGGTGTATCGGGTTCCACCGGCCGCCAAAAAGCCCACTTTGAATGGGTTCGTTCAGGGCAAGGCCTAGGGCGAAGGTTTTTCCTTTTTTGACCAGTCCAGCCGCTGCGACGATATCTTCCTCAGTGATGAAGTTGAGCGTGCCGATCTGATCGTCCGGCCCCCAGCGGTTCCAGTTCGAGAGCTTTTCGGCAGCTTCGTAAATTGCTTCTTTGCTGACATTGATGTCCATATCTATTTCCTCCTGTTCATCCGTGATCGGCGATTGTGTTTTTCCACGGGTCCGGTTTGCCTGGACCAATGGTCAAAATTTTTTTCCGATATTCTTGGCCGTGATTGTGCTATTTATAGATCGATAAATAAAGAGTTTTGTTAAACAATCTCGAATAATGATTTAAACAGACCGTTGGAATGGTTTATCATAACCATCTGGCTCACAAGAACAGAAGTCGAATTCGTTGGCAACAAATACAAAAAAATCCCAGACAAAGTCGGCTCTGCCGGAGATCAGTAAGAAAAAACGGGCTCAGAAAAGAACCCGCATGTCTCCCGAGCGTCGAAGCGAGGACTTCGTCAAGGAGGCTATCGGGTATTTCTCCGAAGTGGGTTTCGATGGTGGAACCCGTGAGCTGGCCCGACGACTCGGTGTTACGCAACCCCTTCTTTACCGCTACTTTCCAACAAAAGAGCATCTGATCCGTGCCGTTTACGAGAACGTCTATCTCAATCGCTGGCAATCGGATTGGGAGAATATCCTTGTTGATCGCAATCGCCCGTTTTACGACCGGCTCATGCAATTCTATAATTCCTACACGGACGCGATATTCAGCCAGGAGTGGATGCGGATTTACATGCTCTCCGGTTTAAGGGGTGTTGAGATCAACGAATGGTACAGCAAACTCGTAGAGCAGCGCCTTCTGAAGCCGATCTGCCGCGAATATCGTCACTCCCTGGGAAATCCAAACGATTCCCGGCGTGTTTCAAAAAGGGAACTTGAACTGGTCTGGACGCTTCATGGCGGAATTATCTACTACGGCGTTAGAAAATACATCTATCGCCTGCCGCCGCCGGAGGATAAGTCGGCGATGATTGAAAATGCGGTTAAAGCCTTCATTGCCGGCGGTGAAGAGGTATTCGGCAAGGGATAAGGGGCCTCGGCGAGGTTCAGGACCTGGTTCGCCTCGATCTCCGATGTACCCCTGTGTCAACCGGTGAACTCCATTGTTGCGCAAGAGGCTCTATACGATTTGCGAGGAAATATTTGATGGGCAGGCCGTCCCGGCTCTGGTAGTATTTATCAATCGATCAATAAAATCCAACCGGTTTGTACCCTTGAATTATGAAGCTCAACAACAGTTTTGATATCGCCAGGTCGCCTGAAGAGGCCTGGCAGATCCTGCTTGATGTTCCGCGTATAGCACCTTGTCTGCCGGGAGCAGAGCTCACCGAAACGGTTGGCGAAAACCAATATAAAGGTAATGCCAGTGTCAAACTCGGCCCGGTTCAGTTGAAATTTGCCGGTGAGGCCGAACTCACGGAAGTAAACCCGGAAGAGAGGACCGCCCGGCTCAAAGCCAAAGGCAATGACTCCAAGGGTCGGGGTAGCGCAAATGCGACAGTTGCGTTTGAGTTGACGGAAACCGAGACCGGTACGACCCGTGTTAACCTGGACACGGATCTCAATCTTGCCGGTTCCATCGCCCAATATGGCCGGGCGACGGGTCTCATTGAGGAAATTGCACGCCAGCTCGTTTCGGATTTCGCGGGCAATCTCTCCAAGCAGCTGGAACAGCCGCAAGATCAGACGGCCGATACCGCTGAACAGCAAACCACGGAACTCCCCGCCGCATCGACATCGGTTTCCGGCTTCAGTCTGCTGTTTCGAGCAATTGCCGCAATGTTCCGTAGAATGTTTTCAAGAGCTCACTGAGCTGGTATTAGATTTTGAGTGGATGGATGAGTACTTGATGAGGCGCCGATGAAACCCGCACCTTTTATCTATCATAATCCCGGTTCCATGGATGAACTCGCTGCCATTATGGGATCCGTGGAAGATGTCAAGGTTCTGGCCGGAGGACAGTCTCTGGTCCCGATGTTGAACATGCGATATGCCCAACCGGAGCATATCGTGGACCTGAACCGGATTACCGATCTATCGGGTATCGAGGATAATGGGGACAGGGTGGCGATAGGTGCCATGACTCGCCAGTCGGCGCTGATTAAAAGCGATGTTATCGCCGCGAAACTTCCAATCATGATTGATGCTCTCCAATGGGTGGGACATTTCCAAACGCGAGCGCGGGGAACCATAGGTGGCTCCTTGTGCCATTTGGATCCCTCGGCGGAATTGCCTTCAATCTGTCTGCTCTACGATGCGAATCTAACGGTTCACGGACCTGACGGTGAGCGGCAGATCCCCATGACCGAGTGGCCCCTGGCTTACATGATGCCTAATCTGGGGGAGAAGGACGTTCTGGTGAAGATAGAAATTCCTGTCTGGTCCGGAGATTACGGGTACGGATTCCAGGAATATGCGAGACGGCACGGAGATTTCGCAATTGTCGCCGCCGGGGCGCTGTTGAAACTTAAGGGCGACATTGTTGAAAAAGTTGCGATTGTGTTGGCCGGGGCGCAACAGGTTCCCTATCGCCTTAGTGAAGCGGAAGATTACCTCGCGGGTAAACCGCTTGATGCAAATAATTTATCGCACGTTTCCGATATTGCTCAGCAACAGGAGGCCATGTCGGACGCTTACATCGAGTCCGATTATCGGAAGAGACTGGCGGGCGTGATGACCCGGAGAGCACTAGAAGCCGCCATCGAGCGCGCCGGAGGAGCGAAGCCATCATGAGTGATACACGCGAAATCAGTGTGACCGTCAACGGTGAAACCCATAAGGACACTGTTGAAACGCGCATGCATCTCGGTGACTTTCTGCGCCTGCAACTGCGGCTGACCGGAACTCATCTGGGCTGCGAACACGGAGTTTGCGGCGCCTGTACCGTTCTTGTCGACGGCGAAGCGGTTCGATCGTGCCTGATGCTTGCCGTGCAAGCCGACGGTAAAGACGTGACGACGATCGAGGGCATCGCCAATGGGGAAGAACTGCATCCGGTTCAGCGGGCGTTTAGGGAAAATCACGCCCTGCAGTGCGGGTTCTGTACGCCCGGAATGATTATTTCCCTGATCGCCTTTATCAAGGAAAATCCCGGCGCAACGGAATCTGATATCCGCACCGCAATTTCGGGCAATTTGTGTCGCTGTACCGGGTACCAGTCAATCGTGGCGGCGGGTGTTCAGGCGGCCTCGGAAATGTCCGGTGCGTCCTAAAAGTCAAAAAAAGCACTTCTATTCTATTGATTTCGCTGGAAGAGCGAGTTAGTCATCGCTGTAAACGCGTCAAGATAAATAACCTTCGCTTGGTTGAGATCAAATTCTCATTAATCGTCGACATTTGAAGCTGCTCGCAGGGCAGCCTTGGCGCAGCGGAGGAATTATTGGGTTCTGATATTCTGTAATTGGATATACGGAGGAATTTGAATGATAAATGCCGGAATAGTCGGACTTGGATGGTGGGGCCAGATGCTCGTTAACTCTGTCCAGGGACAAAGCGACAAGATCAAGTTTACAAAAGGAATGGTTCGCAATCCCGACAAGGTTGCTGAGTTTACTGGTGAAAAAGGAATCGAAATGGTTCCGACCTATGATGATCTTCTGAACGATGATTCAATTGATGCCATCATTGCCGTGGTTCCGCATTCTCTGCATGAGGATCACGTGATTGCGGCCGCAAAAGCCGGAAAGCACATATTTGTCGAAAAACCATTTACGCTCACAAAAGCAACTGCTGAAAACGCGGTTTCCGCGGTCAAGGATGCTAATGTCGTTCTCGGCATTGGTCACAATCGCCGCTTTCATCCTTTCATGAGTAATATCAAAGCCAAAATCGACAATGGTGATCTGGGAACGCTCATTCATTGTGACGCTATTCTCACCGTTCCTCTCGGTTTTGCGACACCGGCCGAAAGCTGGCGCGCCCGACCCGACGAGAGTCCTGCGGGTGCTTTTACGGGACTTGGCATCCACCTGGTCGATGCCATGATTGGCCTGTTTGGTGAAGTCGAGGAAGTTTATTGTCAGAGCCTGAAGCGCGTCGTGAGCATCGACACGGAAGATTCGACCTCGGTGCTCATGAAAATGAAGAATGGCATGTCGGCTTCGTTCATTGCTTCACTCGTCGGACCGTTCAAATATCAATTCACGGTCATCGGCAGTGACGGGATCGCGACGATCAGCAAACCGACTTTCGAAGATTTCGAGTGGGTGCCCCGCGAAGGCGACGCGGCAACAGAGAACCTGCCGGGTTACAACACGTTGAAAGCCGAGCTCGAGGCGTTTTCGGACTCGATAACCGATGGTGTTCCCTTCCCCGTGAGCCATGATGAGATTATTCATGGTATTGCGGTTCTCGAAGCTTCGGTAAAATCAGCGGCCAGCGGTCAACCTCAGAAAGTGGCTTAAAGCCGGTTTGAAACCCCATAAGCGGGTGCCTGAATTCAGAGATTCAAGTCATCGACCGTGCCTGACACCCGGATAGCCGGAACGTGTCAGGTACGGTTTTTTCGTTCAGGGAAATAATTTTCATATTATCAAATATTGATATAAATTAGAAAAACATGGATGAAGGGACTTTTGCAGGCTAAAATGTTCCCCATATAAAGTGCCATCACATTGATCTTCATCTAACAAATTGAATTTTATTGATTATTTGATTTATGAAGAGTCACATGGGACCGTGGGGTGAAAAGCCAATCATCAGCCTGAGTAAACGACCAAAAGGATTAGCGCGTGACTCAAAACTTTAAGCTCTTCGGATTCTGGAGATCAATCGCCACATATCGTGTTCGCATTGGTTTGTCCCTGAAAGGGCAAGCATTTGAAGAAAGTTCCGTGGATCTTCTCAAAGGCGACCAATTCGAACAATCCTTCCGGCAGATGAATGCCCAAGCCAATGTTCCGGTAATGCTGTTTGGCGAAAACATGCTGTCGCAGTCCATGGCCATACTTGAATACCTTGAAGAAGTTTATCCGGAACCCGCCCTGCTACCCACAGATCCGCTTGAACGCGCGCGCATTCGGGCGTTTTCGTTCATTACCATTGCCGACACGCATCCATTGACAGTCCCTCGTATTCGCAAATATCTGGCGGACAATTTCAATGCCAGCGACGAAGACATCGGCAATTGGGCCCAGAACTGGATCAGGCTGGCACTGGATGCCATGGAACAGAAACTCTCGGAACGAACGACGAGCACGACTTATTGTTTTACAGACCAGCCAAGCTTCGCAGATATCGCTCTGACCGCTCAAACCCGGGCGGCCGGTGTTTTCGACTTAAAACTCGATCAGTGGCCCCTTGTTAGTGCAATCGAGCAAAAGTGTCTTGAACTTGATGCTTTTTCCCGCCATACGCCGCAGAAGATGTTTGCGGCCCTGCAAAACTGACCTGAACGAGAATCCCAATCTTTTCGGGAGTTAATTGAAGATCAAAGAAAGAATTATGGTGAAAGTGAAAGAAAAAAAATCCGGAGCCGTCGAGTCTTACTCGGCTCCTGTCGAAATTGGTGACCGCCTGCGGGAAATTCGCAGAGATCGCGGACTGACACTCATGGAAGTTGCGGAAAAGACCGGTATTTCAAGCTCGGCGCTCTCGAAGATCGAAAATAACAAAATGTCCCCGACATTTGCCAACCTCATCAAGATCGCCGAGGGATTGCAGATTTCTCTGACGGAACTCGTGGCGACCAATTACGAGAAGCAGATGAATTCGGCACGCCTGGCAGTCACTCGTGCCGATGAAGTCGAATATCGGGAGACTCCCAGTTATGACATGGGGCCTCTTTGTGCGGACCTGACCCAGAAAAGCATGACGCCGCTTATTGAACGCGTGAAGGCAAGATACCCTGTCTCCGACGAAAGCAAGGTCAGCCATGGGGGCGAAGAATTTGTTTATGTTCTCAAAGGGGAAGTGGATGTGCTGACGGACTGCTATGCGCCGGTACGATTAAAGGCGGGAGATTCGACCTATCTGGACAGCCGCATGCATCATACTTATGTCAGCGTCAGTCGTAGAGATGCCGAAATTCTGATGATCTGGCTCAATCCGCAAGAGCAGTCCGGGAGCAAAAATCTGGAGTTTGCGGAAGCCCTGTTAAACGAAAAGCCGTAAGCGGCTTTTTTGAACTCTCCCACCTCTATTCATATATGAGCTGATACATTGACGGATACCGCTCAAAAGTTCACAAACCTGTTTCGAACCGGAAAAATTGGCAATGTTACGCTCGCCAACCGGGCCGTCGTTGCCCCGATGACGCGCACAAGCGCCACAGCTGACGGATTGGTCACGGATGAAATGGTTGGCCATTATGGGGCATTCGCTCGCGGTGGCTGGGGCATGGTGTTCACCGAAGCCACTTATACGGACAAGGAATACAGTCAGGGTTATATCAATCAACCTGGAATTGCCGATGATGAGCAGGCCCGGTCCTGGTCCGGGGTTGTCGATGTCTTTCGCCAACATGGTGTACCTGTCTTCATGCAACTTATTCATGCGGGAGCCGTGAACCAGGGCAATCACTGGAAAGACGGATCGATAGCACCTTCTGCGATTCGCCCGATCAATGAGCAGATTGATCGTTATAACGGCTCGGGACCGTTTCAGGTTCCGAAAGAAATATCAAAATCTGAGATCAGGAAAACGATAATGGATTTCGCCGATGCGGCGATGCGAGCTGTGGACCTGGGTTTTCATGGCGTCGAGATCCACGGCGCCAATGGATATCTGCCGGATCAGTTCCTGACGACCTATACCAACAGCCGAACTGACGCGTATGGAGGCTCGCTGGAGAATCGTTTTCGCTATCACATGGAACTGGTTTCCGAAGTCCGTGCCCGGGTTCCATCGGAAATCCCGGTCGGCGTGCGCATTTCCCAGACAAAGGTGAACGATCTCACCTATAGCTGGCCTGGAGGTGCAGAAGACGCCGCTTATGTGTTCTCAAAGCTGGGCGAAATCGACGGATTGTTTATCCATATCGCGGCTCATCTCGGATGTGCCCCGGTTTTCGGCACTGACCGCAGCCTGGCAGGTCTGGCGCGGCAACATTCCGGCCATGTGGTCATTGCCAATGGCAAGCTTCATGATCCGGAAGAAGCCGAGCGGGTTCTGGCGCAAGAAGAAGCGGATTTCGTCTCGATTGCCAAAGGAGCCCTCGCGGATCCAAACTGGCCGCAAAAAATACTGTCGGGAGAACCGCCGATTGCATTCGATCCCGGAATGATAACTCCCCTGGCGACCCTGTCGAATACCCGGTCGTGGCGCCAAGCCCAAGCGGGTCCATAGCAGAGATATTTGTTTA
>JANQOC010000337.1 GCA_028279265.1 Hyphomicrobiales bacterium | reverse complement strand
ATTCGGCACCGGAACTGGTTCCCGATCTTTTGTTCGTCCCGTTGCTGGCATTTGATGCAAACGGATACCGGCTGGGTTATGGTGGTGGCTACTATGATCGCACCCTGCGCGCTCTCAGGCGAAACAGGGATATCGTGGCCATCGGCACGGCCTATTCATTTCAGGGGCCGCAAGCAATTCCGATACATGACGGGGATGAAGCTCTCGATGGCGTCCTGACGCCGGATCAGTTTTTTAGAACAGGATTAACGGATAATGCGCTTACTATTTTTAGGTGATGTCGTTGGCAGATCCGGCAGAAATGCGGTTCTGGATCAGCTCCCGCGACTCCGGGACCGCTACAGCCTGGATTTTGTTGTGGTCAATGGTGAGAATGCAGCCGCCGGCTTCGGTATCACCGAGGATCTCTGCAATAAACTTCTCGATGCCGGTGCCGACGTCATTACCACGGGTAACCATGTCTGGGATCAAAGGGAAACCCTGGTGTTTATCGAACGTCAGCCGCGGTTGTTGCGTCCTCTCAACTTTCCGAAAGGCGCGCCGGGGCGTGGCGCCGGTTTATTCGAAGCGAAGAACGGCCGGGAAGTGCTGGTCATAAATGCCATGGGGCGCCTGTTTATGAAGGATCTGGATTGTCCGTTTCAGCGTCTTGATGAAGAACTCTCGGGACAATCCGTCAAGGAAACCGCAGATGCCATTTTCATTGACTTTCACGCTGAGGCGACCTCGGAAAAGCAGGCATTTGGACATTATCTGGATGGCCGGGTGACCGCCGTCGTTGGGACGCACACCCATGTTCCGACCGCGGATTGCAGAGTGCTTGACGGCGGCACCGGCTATATGACTGATGTGGGAATGTGCGGCGATTACGATTCGGTGATCGGGATGGAAAAAACGGAACCCATCCAGCGTTTCGTAAATCAGATTGCCTTTGAGCGCTTCGGACCGGCTAAAGGGGAGCCCACAATCAGTGGTGTCGCCTTTGATATCGATGATGAAACGGGGCTGACCCTTGACATCGAGCCAATCCGGCTCGGTGGGCGCTTGGCGCCCACTGAGCCTTCATTTTGGGTCTAATGAAACATTTTAGGTTTCTGATCATTCATTGAAAATGATTGCGACGTCATTTTCAGCGAACTGAATAACGGTTGTTTGCAAACCGTTTTTACGCCAACGCTCCAGACATCTTGCATGTCCAGACTAACGATTCGTTTGTTTTGAAATTTGGGCTGTCGGTCCCAATTGTCATTTCTGTTCAATTTCCTTAGCTTGTATCCTGGGGCAGTCAGGTACAAGGCCCAGGAACACAATTGAATTAAAATGGCAGCATTCAAAAGCAAAAAACTAAACTCAAAGATGAGGATTGAGTTCACACTCGAATCGTCATACTCGAAGCCTAGAGGTTAAAAGGTTAACAAAAGGTTAACGAGTCCCGAATCGGAAGTTCTATACAGAATTCTTTGGAATCAGTGGCTTTTTTGCTCATAGATTTCGCTAAATGCGGAAATTCCTATCCCCCACCTATGGATTTTCTCCAGCGCCGCCCGTATAAGTGTCGAAACAAATCAGCGCGGGCTTTTTGCATAAGGGACTGTTTGGGGCAAAATGCAGAGCGTTGCCCAGACCGGCAGATGGAGTTACCCAAGAATGGCGGGACATTCCAAATTCAAGAACATAATGCATCGAAAGGGAGCGCAGGATAAAAAGCGTTCCAAGATATTTTCGAAGCTGTCCAAAGAGATCACCGTCGCCGCAAAAATGGGATCGCCTGATCCTGATATGAATCCACGCCTGCGTTCGGCCATTGCCGCGGCGCGGGCTCAGAATATGCCCAACGACAATATCGACCGGGCGATCAGCAAAAGCCAGTCAAACGATGAGAATTATGATGAGGTCCGCTACGAAGGTTTCGGAACGGGCGGCGTCGGCGTCATTGTCGAAGCATTGACGGACAACCGCAACCGGACTGCCAGCGAAGTCCGCAGCTTGTTCTCCAAACATGGCGGCAATCTGGGTGAAACCGGTGCGGTGTCATTTATGTTCGACCGGGTGGGTGAAATTCAATACCCGGCAGATGCGGCCTCTTCCGACGATATGTTCGAAGCGGCTCTCGAAGCCGGGGCGGATGACTGCGAGTCCGGTGAAGAAGGTCACACGCTCTATTGCGACGCCGAGTCACTGCACGAAATCGGCGCTCAGCTCGAGAAGCAATTCGGTGAGCCAAGCTCGGCGCGCATCATCTGGCGGCCACAGAATTCCATAGAGCTTGACGATGAAAAAGGTGAAAAGCTTATAAAAATGCTTGAAGCCCTGGAAGACAATGATGATGTTCAGAATGTCTATGCCAATTTCGAGGTTTCGGATTCAGTTCTGGAAATGCTCGAAGGCTAGCACGTTCTTCCTGTATGCGTATTAGGTTGCAAATCGCATAAACGGGAACTCAGTTCTCCCGAATTTCTGGTATCGCGTTTTCAAAAAACTCAGGGATCGTTCGATCAGAGTTGCCAAGGTCATCAGAGCGGGGACGGGGGATGTCGAAAGCCGTACGCATTATCGGAATTGATCCGGGTCTGAGAAAAACAGGCTGGGGGATTGTTGAGTATGACGGCGTAAAATTATCGTTTGTCCAGTCCGGAACCGTGAAATCTGACGCCTCACTTGATCTGGCGCAGCGCTTGAACCAGATATATGATGGTTTGCGCGGGGTGATCGATCATCACAATCCCGAGGAAGCCGCCGTGGAACAGACATTTGTGAACAAGGATGCGCGCGCGACCCTGAAACTCGGGCAGGCCCGGGGTATCGCTCTGGTGGTGCCGGCCATTGCAGGCATAAGTGTCTTCGAATATGCGCCAAACCAGGTCAAGAAGACGGTCATCGGTGTCGGGCACGGTGATAAGAACCAGATAAAGTCTATGCTAAAATTCCTGTTGCCCCTGGCGCGATATGACTCCGATGATGCGGCTGACGCGCTGGCCATAGCGATTTGTCATGCTCATCACCGCAAGATCGACAAGATTGTTTCCCTGTCCGAAGAGCAATTGCAGAAACCGGGGTCGAAAGCGCTGGCATGATCGGAAAACTCACAGGCAAGGTGGACACAGTCGGCGAAGACTCGGTGATCGTCGATGTGATGGGAGTGGGGTACGAAGTGTCCTGTGCGTCCCGGACCCTGGCCTCGTTACCGCAGGCCGGCGAGAACCTGACACTGTTCATCGAGACCTATGTGCGCGAGGATCAGATCCGGCTTTTTGGCTTTTTGACGGATGCCGACCGAAGCTGGTTTCGGCTGCTGCAAAGCGTTCAAGGGGTCGGCGCAAAGGTGGCACTCGCTATTCTCAGTACCCACACAGCGGTTGATCTCGCAAATGCCATCGCCATGCAGGACAAAGCCATGGTCGCCCGCGCACCGGGAATTGGTCCCAAGGTCGCGCAACGTCTGGTTACGGAATTAAAAGACAAAATTCCGATGTCGATGGGATCGGGAGAAACCCTGCAATCAGGGGTCGCTGGTATCGGAGAGGTGCCAAAGAACGCAGCCGCCGTTGACGCTGTCTCGGCGTTGACAAATCTCGGCTATGGAGCACCTCAGGCCAGTGCCGCAATTGCCCTGGCGGCGAAACAGATCGAGGGCGAGCCGAAGGCGGAAGACCTGATACGGCTGGGCCTAAGGGAGCTGGCGAAATGAACGACAGGGTGGTTAGTGGTGCGAAACTTGAGGCTGAGGAACTGGAACGATCCCTGCGCCCCCTTGTCCTGGAAGACTTTATAGGCCAGGAACAGGCACGTTCGAATCTGAAAATATTTATCGAAGCTGCCCGCAAGCGGGGAGATGCCCTGGATCATGTTCTGTTTGCCGGTCCCCCCGGTCTTGGTAAAACCACACTGGCCCAAATTGTTGCCCGTGAACTCGGGGTGAACTTTCGCGCCACCTCAGGTCCCGTAATTGCAAAGTCAGGTGATCTGGCCGCACTCCTCACTAATCTTGAAGCCCGGGATGTCCTGTTCATCGATGAGATTCACCGCCTCAATCCGGCCGTGGAAGAAATCCTCTATCCGGCGATGGAAGATTTTCAGCTGGATCTGATTATCGGCGAAGGACCCGCCGCCCGCTCCGTCCGCATTGAACTTGCCAATTTCACTCTGGTCGGTGCCACAACCCGGTCCGGTCTGTTGACAACGCCACTTCGAGACCGGTTCGGCATTCCGGTGAGGCTCAATTTCTACAATATTGAGGAGTTGAAACTCATCGTCACCCGCGCCGCGCGCGTTCTCGACCTCGGTATAAACAACGAGGGCGCACATGAAATCGCCACCCGCTCCAGGGGAACCCCAAGGGTTGCGGCGCGATTGCTGCGGCGCGTTCGGGACTTTGCGATGTACGAGAATGTCGATGTCGTGGATGCCGGTGTTGCAGACAGGGCCCTGTCGCAACTGGAAGTCGACAATAAAGGTCTGGACGCCCTTGATCATCGTTATCTCAACTGCATCGCGGTGAATTATGAGGGTGGCCCCGTGGGTATTGAGACCATCGCAGCGGCCCTGAGCGAACCCCGGGATGCCATCGAAGAAATCGTCGAACCCTATTTGTTACAGCAGGGGTTCATTGGTCGAACACCCCGTGGGCGCGTACTCACTGCCCTGGCCTATCGCCATTTGCGCATGGAAAAACCCAAATCCAGTCAGGACCCCCAGATCGGTCTGTT
>JANQOC010000573.1 GCA_028279265.1 Hyphomicrobiales bacterium | reverse complement strand
GGGGGACGTGTCCTTTATCGTCGCCAATACGGACCCCGAAAAACAGGAACTGTTTCAGTGGCTGCAGGTCCAGAAAACATCGTGGTTGCAGCAAAAGGGACTCAAATCCTTTATGGCCTTCCCCGACACGGTGAAATTTCTCTGCTCCATTGCCGGCGCCGATCGTCCGGATGCGTCGTTTCGAGGTGTGTTAACCGCGCTCAGGATCGGTAATGAACTGGGGGCCGTCAGCCTCGGGGTGCTGTACAACAACCGTTTCAGCGGTCTCGTTCTGGCGGTTTCGCAAGATGAATTGCTAAAATACGGACCCGGGCGTCTGCTAATTGGCAAAACTCTCGAATGGTGCTCCGACCAGGGCGTAAAGTCCATTTGCTTCGGGGCCAGTCTCGATGGCGGTCTCGGAAAAGATTGGACGGACCGGCGGTCCGCGCTCGTCAGCAGCGCCACAGGCCTGACGATACGGGGACGGTTCGTTGCCTGGATAATACGCGCATTCTGGGCGCTGCGTGCCCATGCAAAGAGAAATGGTTGCCTCCGCAAGTTTTATTTTGCCTTGTGCAAAGGATTGGCCCCGTTTCGTTGGCCGGAATGGAAGCCACGATTGAGGGTCAATATTGTCGAAAACAAGCGCTGTTCGACCGGTGACCGATCCATGTGATTTTTGCATGTCAGACACGCAATTAATGCACTTTGAAGCCGCGGCAAATCAACTTATATGACGGGCAAATTTCACGTCACTTTGTCCGTTCATGGAGGTTGCTATGATATTCAATTCACTGTTGGGACAATTTAAACAAGCCCAGGCAACGCGGAAGCTGATCCGGGAATTACGACAGCTTGATGATCGCGAACTCAACGATCTGGGGATCTCCAGATATGATATCCCGGAGATCGCCAGGGGAAGTTTGCAGTCCGGAATTTGTCGCTAGCCGTTGATCTGACAGATCGCAAATCGCCAACGATCCCGGATCAATTGGCGAGGTCGAATTTCCAGGAGTCCAAATTTCTAGGACTCCACAAGCCATTCATGCGCGGGATCATTGTGGAAACGCCATATGCGTTCCGGTCCCGCCATGACATTTAGATAATAGAGATCGTATCCGTGGCAGGCGGCACAGGGGTGATAGCCCCGGGGTACGAGTACAGTATCGCCATCCTCGATGGTCATTGCCTCATCGATCGAACGGTCATCCGTATAAACCCGCTGGAAGGCAAAACCCTGGGGTGGATTGAGGCGGTGATAGTAGGTTTCCTCAAGCAGTGATTCATCCGGCAGATTGTTCCGGTCATGCTTATGCGGAGGATAAGATGAGGTATGGCCTCCGGGCGTGATCACTTCGACCACGAGGAGGGCATGTGCGGGTTTGTCCTCCGGCAGAATATTTGTCACATAACGGGTGTTTGTTCCGGTCCCCCGAGTTTCTTTCGTGAGATCGGAAGGCAGGATAGCGCGGGGTGGGTTTTTCGATGATCCCGGAGCCGAGCAGACCGCAAGCTCAAGCTCTGTTTCCGCCGTAACGGTCCAGTGGCTGTCGGCAGGGATATAGACGGCCGCGGGCTCACCTTCAAACACGTTCCGTCGTCCTCCCATGAGACCAAATTCATGATCTCCGGCAGTCGCCGTGCCCGTCCCGGTAAGCCAGACAAGGCACACTTCGCGAACTCCCGTCTCATTACTCAGGGTTTGGCCGGGGCGCAGTCGGTATACCTGGAAACCGACATAGCGCCAACCGGCCTTTTCGGGGGTTACGTCCGTTACAAGACCGGACACCCCCGAAGGTTTGACCAATAGGGAGGACATATTAATTGCCAAACCTATCTATCAAACTGTACCTCCAAGAGAACCTTCCAATTGTGCCATTTCCTGGCCGCCGGCCATCAGGTCCTGGAGTTCTTCCGGTGTGATTTCCCCCTTTTTGGCGGTACCGAGGGTTTTACCACGATTGAGCACCGTAAAGCGGTCACCCACAGCCAGGGCATGACGCACATTGTGGGTGATGAAAACAATTCCAATTCCCTGATTGCGCACCCGGTCGATAGTCGCCAGAACATTGGACGTCTGGCGAACGCCGAGGGCACTTGTCGGCTCATCGAGGATGAGAACTTTCGCCCCGAAATAAACAGCACGGGAAATGGCCACGGTTTGCCGTTCGCCGCCGGAAAGTGTCCCGACCGCCTGATCCGGTCCGCGCAGATTGATGCCCATTTTGCGCATTTCTTCGACCGTAATCTTGTTGGCCTCCTCGGTATCAAAGCGCTTCAACAGGCCGCGCCCCTTCGTCGGTTCGCGGCCCATGAAGAAATTGCGGGTCACGGACATCAGCGGGATCATTGCCAGATCCTGATAGACGGTCGCAATTCCCGCTTCCATGGAGTCGCGCGGGCTGCCAAAGCTCATAGGCTTGCCTTCGAAGAAGATTTCTCCGGCCGTTGGCTTGTGCACTCCCGACATCGTTTTAATGAATGTGGATTTACCCGCGCCATTATCTCCGAGAAGGCAATGGCACTCCGACGCTCTGACATCGAATGAAACACCCGCCAATGCAATGACATTACCGAAGTGCTTTTCAATATTTTCCATATGGACAATGGGTTCTGACATCTTATCGCTCTCCCGTGACACGTTTACGGATCATGTTGTTGAAGAGAACGGCGATCAGCAGCATGCCGCCGAGGAATACCAGATACCAGTCCTGGTCGATCTGGGTATAGGTCAAGCCAATTAGCACCATGCCGAATATGATGGAGCCGAAGAACGCCCCAATGGCCGATCCATAACCGCCGGTCAGCAGGCAGCCGCCGATAACCGCGGCGATGATCGCTTCAAACTCCTTCTGGAAGCCGCGACGGGCATCGGTGGAACCGCTGTCCAGAACCGTGATGATGGCCACCAGGGTGGCGCAGAATGCGGTCAGCATGAACAGGCCGAGCTTGACATTCCTGACCGGCACGCCTGAGTTTGAAGCGGCATTGGCATCGCCGCCTGAGGCGAATATCCAGTTCCCCACAGGGGTTTTCAGAAGAACATAGGTCGCCAGCAGGGCCACCAGGACGAACCACAGTATTTCCACTGGGATTCCCTGAACCTTGGGCGTACCGTTCTTGAATTTGTCGATGAGGTCCATATTGGCCAGCATGGTGAAAAATCCGGGAAAGGCATCACCACTGAAGAAGGGGGCCAGAAAATCACCTTCAACCGCATCGCGGACACCGCGCAATTGTGTTGATCCGCCTGTGGCCCATTTCAGGCCAACAAGGGACAGGCCGCGGAAGATAAACAAGAAGGCGAGGGTGACGATGAAAGAAGGCAGTCCGGTACGCAGGACGATCTGACCGTTTATGGCCCCGACGATACCGGCAAAAACAAATGTTGCCGGAATGGCGATGATCAGAGGAACCCCGAAAGTCACCACACAGGCCCCGAAAAACAGGCCGAAAAACGCCACCATCGATCCCACGGATAAATCAAACTCGCCGCCGATCATAAGCAAGGCAGCGCCGATCGCCAGGATCCCCAGCTGGGCTGCAGGCGACATGAAATTCATAAATCCTGCCAATGTGAACATTGCGCTGTCGGCAGTGAACAGGAAGAACACCGTAACAAGTATAACACCCGCGATTGCCCCGAGTTCCGGTTTCTTCATCATGCGGGCGAAGAAGGTTTCGTCTTTGATCCTCTCGTCCGTGACCGCAGTAGCTTCCGTAGCCATGATTTCCTCCCAGTAGGTCAACGGGACAGCTTGGCGCCGTCCCGTATCTTCAGTTTGTATTTTTATTGTTTTCTAGCGAATGCCCTTGGCTGATAGCTCAACAACCTGAGCCGCCTTGTCCTTGGTGATCAGGTTAGGGCCGGAAGGCACGTTGCCACCCGGGATCAGGCCGAATTCCGCATGCATGGCCAAAAATACGACCGGTAGATATCCCTGCAGAAACTGCTGCTGATCAATCGCAAATGCCGCTTCACCTTTGCTGACGGACTCGAGGTAACTGGCTGAGAGGTCAAATGAGCCAACGGCCACATCCTCGCCTCGTCCCAGAGCCTTGACGGCCTTGACGGCAGGTTCGCCGGCCAAGGAAGCGCCGAGGGCGATAACAGCGTCAACCTGGCTGTCGGATTCCAGGGAAGCTTTCACCTTGGATTCAATTTCAGCCGGATCATTGGTTGTCGGGAGTACGACGACTTTACCGCCAAATCCCTTCTTAAAACCGGCACACCGGGCATCAAGGGCGACATTACCAACCTCGTGGTTGATGCAGATGGCACTCTCCTTGCCCATGCTTTTCATCTTTTCGCCCGCTGCCAGACCGGCATCGAATTCTTCTTGTCCGACATGCAGCAAAGCGCCGAGTTTTCTAGAAACGTCCGACCCTGAATTCATTGAGATTACGGGGATCCCCGCAGCGACGGCCTTCTTGATCGATGGCCCGAGGGCATCGCCGTCAGGAATAGAGACCACAATGCCGTCAGGCTCCTGGTTCACCGCGGCATCAATGAGCTGGCTCATCGCCACCATGTCGAAGGTTTCCGGTGCCCGGTAGGAAACTTTTGCGCCTGTATCCTTGGCGGCCTTTTCGACACCATTTTTGACAACCGACCAGAAGGGGTCGCTTGCCTGTCCGTGTGATACGACAATGATATCCGCAGCCCAGGCAGAAGCCGCCATCATCAGGGTCGTAACTGCAATTGCAAATGTCTTAATTATTCGATTCATTCTTTTCCTCCCGAATTTCGAACAATTGGTCTGGGAAAACGCTCTCCCTGACAAATCTAACCATAATTGCATAAATTTTGCAACCGGTTGCAAAATCACTATATAATAAATCGGTGAGATAGGTAGACTCGCACGGCCGCAGTCGGGCAAAACGCCAAGGAATTCAACGTCGGGAGTTGTTATATGGCCGTCACCTTAAAAGAAGTGGCAAAAATGGCTGGCGTGTCGCGCTCCGCCGTGTCCCGCACGTTTACGTCCGGCGCCAGCGTTTCGGAAAAAACCCGTAAAAAGGTCGAAAAGGCTGCACGGGAACTCGGATTTCGGCCCAGCCTGATTGCGCGAAGTCTGGCGACAAAGCGCACCAAGCTCATTGGCCTTATCGCCAATAACTTCCAGAATCCGATCTTTCTCGAGGTCTTTGACCTCTATACCCAGGCCCTGCAAAAGCTGGGTTTGCGGCCTCTTCTGGTCAACCTGACAAATGAAACCAATCTCGATCAGTCCATTGAGATGTTGAGGCAGTACAACGTCGATGGCGTGATTGTCGCCACGTCCACATTGCCTCCCTATTTTGCAAAGTCTCTGAAAGATGCTCAGTTGCCCGTCGTCCATGTTTTCGGTCGCGCCGGTATCGGTACTGATGTTCACGTTGTCGGTGTCGATAATTTTTCCTGCGGGCAAATGGCCGCGGAAACTTTATACAATTACGGATACCGGCAATTAGCATTCCTGGGCGGTCCGGAAACGGCGACCACCACCCAGGACAGGGCCGCGGGATTTGTTAAGTTCCTGCAAGACAGGGGCATTGAACCCGCGGATATCCGATATGCCAGCGCCTACGAATATCAGGCGGGACGCACGGCGATGTCGGAACTTCTGCAGGCCAAAACGGTCGAAGCGGTGTTTTGCGGTGATGATCTGATTTGCATGGGGGCCCTGGACGAAGCCCGCCAGTCGGGGATCAAGGTGCCGGAAGAGCTGGGGCTCATCGGTTTCAACGATCTGGAGATTGCCCAGTGGAGCGCTTATGACCTGACGACCATCCGGCAGCCCACCCGCGATATTATCAAGAGTTCCATCGAGCTTATTGTCGGTCTGGTGGACGAGCCCGACCGGGCCCTTGAAGCCCGTGTGTTCCCGTGTTCGGTTGTAGAGCGGGGGACTCTGAAGGCGCGTTCGGCGGCTGCCGACACGTAGTTTCCAGAGAATATCTTTTTCCGATCCGTTATCTATCTTGTCGGATTGGCACCGGCGGTCTCTTAAGCCGGCGGCCGGGCATCAACCCACGCGCCTTGATTGTTTGCCGATTGAACGGCGGCAAAAATCGCGGCCATGGACCTCAGCCCGTCGCCGGCTGTGGGATAATAGGTGGCGGATTTGTCAGGTTCGATTCCAGCTTTTTTTGCATTCAAAACGGCTGCCAAATCGAAATAAATATTGGCGACGGCCATGGGGAAGCCTTCGGGAGACCCGACAACAACCCGGCTGAGGCGGTTTGCATCCTCGGTTAGATTGTCTGCGCCTTTTTCCAGAATTTCCGTCGACCCGTTGAGCGGTTGCCAATAGACCTGGTTGGGCTGTTCCTGGAACCAGCGCAACCCGCCTTTTTCCCCGAACACCTGCAGTTCCAACCCGTGCTGGCGGCCGATAGCGACGGAAGAAGTCCATAAGCGTCCGACAATTCCCTGCTCCGTTCGGTAATTGATCATGGCGTCATCTTCGAGCTTCCGCTCTTCGATGCACGAGGCAAAGTCCGCGGAAAGTGTCGCGATCTCATCGGCGGTAACGAAACTGGCGAGATGCAGGGCATGAATACCGCAATCCGCAAACTGGGCGGAAACGCCGGCGAGTTCTGGATCATAACGCCAGCGGACCCGCGGATTATCCAGGTCGGCCGCGTCGGCGTGGTGGCCATGGCTGAAATTGGTGATGACCAGCCGGATTTTGCCGAGATCTCCGCGGGCTATCATGGCCCGAATGTGACGCACCATGGGATAGGCGCTGTAGCAATAGTTCACGGCACAAACCGCATTCTTGTCCGTGGCAATCCGGACAATTTCCCGGGCCTCGGCAACGGTCATCGTCAGGGGCTTTTCACAGAGGACATTAAATCCGGCTTCGAGAAAGGCCCTGGTGATTTCAAAGTGAGTGGAATTGGGTGTAGCAATGGTCACGAGATCCACGCGGTCGGTGCGCTGGGATTCTTTGTCGAGCATCTCTTTCCAGTCGCCATAGGCCCGGTCTTCGGCCACGCCAAGATCGCACGCATAGGCTTTTCCGGCTTCCGGGTTGTGATCTAGGGCCCCTGCGGCAAATCTGAAGAGGCCGTCCGCCTGGGCTCCAAGACGATGGGCCGGTCCAATCTGGCTGCCTTCGCCACCGCCGATCAGCCCCCAGTTCAATTTGGTCATGGGTGTTACTCCGTGAAGCCGATTGTTTTCAGAAATTCTCGGTTGGCCCGGGCGTTGGCCACAGGTGACGTATCTCCCTCGGGATCACAGTCCTGCTCGACCGTGCACCAGCCCTCGAAGCCGGCGCTCAGCAGAATTTCCCGAACCGCCGCGAAGTTCACATCGCCCTCACCCAAATTGCAGAAAATGCCCTGGGCGCAGGCGTCATAGAACCCGGTTCGGTTCTTTATCACCGAAGACTTCACGTCGGCATCAATATCCTTGAAATGCATGTAGGAAATGCGTTCGATGTGGCGTTGCATGAAAGCCACCGGATCAAACCCGGCATAAGAATGATGGCCGGTATCAAAGCAGATTTGCAGAATGCCGTCATCAATTTCATCCAGGAGTTTTTCGAGTTCCGGTTCAAAGTCCATGAAACCCGCCGCGTGGGCGTGGATGCCTACGGTCAATCCAAACTCTTCCGTCCCCATCTTGGCGACCGTCTCGATACGCTCGACGAATTGCTTCCATTCCCCGGCTTCCATCTGCTCAGCCTCACCGGCGCGCCCGGCTGTCGGCGCCCGCCGCGGTGAAATGGAATCAATGAGCACCAGGTGCCGGGCGCCATGGGCGGCAAGAGCCCGGCACGTTCGAACAGCGCCGTCCATGACATCGTCCCACTGATCCGGGTCGTGGAAAGCACGGAACACCACACCTCCGATCAGGGTCAGGTCCCGTTCCGCAAGGGCATCCCTTAGTTCGTTTGCGTCCTCGGGCATATAGCCGACGGGGCCAAGTTCGATCCCCCGGTAACCGGCGGCTGCACACTCGTCCAGGACCTGGGTCCATGGCGGGTTTCGCGGATCGCCGGCGAATTCCACGCCCCAGGAGCAGGGCGCATTGCCTATACTTATGGTCACTCTTTCCCTCCCGCTTGCTGGCTGCGGACTTCTCTGATTCCGACCCATCGCCCTTCATCCGATGAGACGTATGCAGCCTCGAGGACTTCGGATACGGCCAACCCGTCCCTGAAAGTCGGAAACAGGTCGCCCCCGGTTTCAATGGCCTGCAGGAAGTCCCGCGCTTCGATTATAATCTGGTCCTGATAGCCGGTTCCATGACCGGGCCCGAGGCAGAAATTGACATAGTCGGGATGTTCGGGTCCGGTGAGGATCTGGCGAAACCCGTTTCTTGCTGCCGGGAGGCCGGCGTCATAGAACCACAGGGAATTCTGATCTTCCTGGTTGAATCGCAGAGCTCCTTTTGTGCCCGTGATTTCATAGATGTACCCCATTTTCCGGCCATGGGCGACACGGGAAAACATCAGTTGTCCCCGGGCTCCATTTTCAAAACGGCAGATGAACTGACCGAAATCGTCATTGTGGACGGGCTGGAGGTCGGAAGTGTTTTCCCGGCCGGGACGCTGTCCGATGATCGTGGCGATATCAGCGACCAGGGATTCGATGGGACCGGCCAGTGTAAGGGCCGCGTTCACCATATGGGGCGCGAGATCTCCCATGGCTCCGTTGGCCCGTCCCTGGGCGCGCCATGTGGCCGGTTCGTCGGGGCTCGCGTAAAAGTCCTCGGTATGTTCGCCTCTGAACGCGGTAAGCTCGCCGATTTCTCCGGCTTCGATCATCTCTCGTGCCAGCTGCGTGGCGGGGGTGCGAATGTAATTGAATCCCGTCATGTTGATGATGCCGGCTTTTTCGGCGGCTGCCGTCATGGCCCGGGCGTCCTCCAGGGTCGCGGCCAGAGGTTTTTCACAAAAAACAGGTTTGCCGAGCTGGATCGCGCGTTCGGCAATTTCCCGATGGCTATCCGCAGGGGTGGCAATGATCACTGCCCCGACGGTTTCATCGTCGACGAGATTGCGCCAGTCGGCGGTTGCGCGCTTAAATCCGAAGGCTCTGGCTTTGGCTGTTGCACCGGCTTCTGTGGTTGTGCAAATCACCTCCAGTGTCGGTCGCAGGCCGGTATCAAATACGGCACCGACGGCGGCCATGGCCACCGCATGGGCTTTACCCATATAGCCGCCACCCACAATCCCGATTCCTACGGTGCTTCGATTATTCATGCCTAAACCTAAATCTTTTTTGCAACCGGTTGCAAAGCAGGTAAACTGGAACTATTCTCTGCGTCAAGCGGAATTCTATCGGAATTTGCAGCATTGTGTCTGCAATCCGCTTGAAAAAGGGCATTTCCGGAAGGCGTGGTCCGGGGATCTCTTTCGAGTAGAGCAAAATGCCAGTGGAGCAATGAAGTCATGAAACTGACAACGGCTCAAGCGTTGACGCGCTTCCTGCAGAATCAATTCATTGAAATTGATGGACAATCGACCCGGATCTGTGCAGGTGGGTTTGGAATATTTGGCCACGGCAATGTGACTTGCCTCGGTCAGGCCCTTTACGAATGTCGGGAAAGCCTGCCCCTTTATCGCGGTCAGAACGAACAGTCCATGGCCATGGCCGCGATCGGATATGCCAAGCAGAAGCTGCGTCAGCGTTTCATGTTCGCAACGAGCTCCGCCGGCCCCGGGACGACGAACATGCTGACCGCTGCGGGCATTGCGCATACCAATCGGCTGCCTCTGCTTATGCTGTGCGGTGACACGTTCTCTACACGGCTCCCCGATCCCGTTCTGCAGCAGGTCGAGCA
>JANQOC010000548.1 GCA_028279265.1 Hyphomicrobiales bacterium | reverse complement strand
CAACTGGGAAACAAGGGCAGGAATTGTCGAACCGTTACACCCCGCATCCCGAGCTGGCATCACTTTTTGTCCAGAAAGTTCAATTTCGCTCATTCGCAGGTTTCACACACCCCCGGTTTTGGACTATAATTTATAAAAATTGATACGACACTCATGGGAGAACGCACCATGGTTGCACGCGATGAAACCTATAATTACGAACGTTTTCGAATGGACAATTATGAGCTCGGCTATTTCCCGGGACCCAAAGCCGGCGAGTCCATGAATTATGATTATTCCTTCACGGATCTGGATGGCAATGAGGTCAGGCTGGAAGACTATAAGGGAAAATGGCTGGTGATCGAATCCGGCAGTCTGACCTGTCCCATGTATGTCAAGAACGTGCGGCCGTTTGAACTTCTCAAGGACAAATATCCGGACGTGGAATGGCTGGTTGTTTACGTTCGCGAAGCGCATCCGGGAACACGCATCAAACCGCCGGAATCGATCGATGAAAAAATAAAAATGGCGCAAAGGACAAAAAGCGATTACGGCGAAGAGCGTAAAATTGTCGTCGACAGTGTTGACGGCGGCTGGCATCACGACTGGGGGCTGCTGCCAAACATGATCTATGTCGTCAACCCTGAAGGCCAGGTGATCTACCGTGCCGACTGGTCATTTGCCAAGAATGTCGACAAGGTGCTGTCCGAAAGGGACAAGATCCACACGGACGAGCATATTGTGATCCTGGGCACGCCGCCCTGGGTATTCATCCCGGTCACCCTGAAAGCCGGATGGATCGCCGTCTGGGATATACTCGTTGGCCTGCCCGCTCTGCTCATTAATCACGTCAAGGCAGATATTCAGGCATGGAAAGCCCGGCGTAATTCCAAAACCACATCGGAAGCGGCCCAGTAAATGTAAAGCCGCGTCAGGCGCAGTTTCAAGCTTGCCAGCATAATTCCGGGGACCGACCATGATTGACCACGTTTCCGTCGGCGTTGCCGACCTTGAGAAAAGCGCAGCCTTTTACAGCGCCGTTCTCGACACCATCGGTATGGCAAAACTCATTGAAAAACCCGGGACTGTCGGCTTCGGCAAATCCTACCCGGAATTCTGGATCAATCAGCGACCGGACCTGTCGCCGGAGAAAGACGGGGGCAGCCATGTCTGTCTGCGCTGCCGGGAAAAATCCATGGTGCACGAATTTCACGATGTAGCGCTCAAACACGGGGGTACGGATGCCGGCGAACCGGGGCTTCGCAGCGATTACAAACCGGACTATTATGCGGCCTTCATCTGCGATCTTGACGGCAACAAACTGGAGGTCGTGACGTTTCTGGACGGCAGCCGTTAGCCGGGGCGACAGCGAGAGACAGGCCATTCGGATATTCACGACATGAACAATAGGATGAGCAAATCATGATCAACGCAGCGATTGTCGGCCTGGGCTGGTGGGGCAAGAACATTGTTCAGTGTCTCAATGGCAGTGACAAGATCAAAATCACCCATGGCTTTGATGTTGATCTGTCCAGTCTCGGTGACTTCGCTGATGCTAACGGTTTAAGTCTGGCGGACAGCTATGAGGATTTGCTCTCTTTGCCGGAAATCGATGCCGTCATTCTGGCAACGCCCCATGCTCTACATGAATCTCAGGTGCTGGCGGCGACAGAAGCCGAAAAACAGATTTTCTGTGAAAAACCCCTGGCGCTTTCAGCCGAGGCCGCGAAGGGAATGCTGGCACGCTGCCGTGAAAAGAATATTGTCCTCGGTATTGGTCATGAGCGACGTTTCGAGGGGGCTCTGGAGGAAATGAAGTCGCGGCTCGATTCCGGTGAACTCGGGACTTTGATTCATCTCGAGTGCAACTGGTCCCACAACAATTTCGCGGCCACTCCCGCCGCGGGCTGGCGGCAGGATCCCAAACAGGCGCCCGCGGGAACCCTTACGGCCCTCGGGGTGCATATTACGGACTATTTCCAAAGCCTTGGCGGACCGGTGGAAACGCTCTTTGCGCAAATGGCCCACAGATCCGAGAAGTTTCCAAGTGATGACGTCCTGACCGTGCAGTTCCAGTTTGAAAGTGGCGCCACGGGAACCATGACGAATATCGCGACAACCCCTTTCTATTGCCGTATCAATGTCTTCGGCGACCAGGGGTGGGCGGAAGCACGGGAAGTTTCGAATGTAGACATTCCCGATCCCGCCGAGTTTTCCATGCGCGACAGTAACGATGAAGTCACAAATTTGAGCTTCGAAGCGACGAATACGGTACGCGCTAATTTTCATAGCTGGGCCGATGCGGTTGAAGGACGTTCTGAATATCGTTTCTCGGAGGATGAAAAACTCCACAATGTGGAAATACTTGATGCCATTCTACGATCGATCCGTTCCGGCCAGCCGGAAAAAGTCAGGATCTAAGTACCTGACATGGGCGTTCCGCAACTGAAATTCTGTCCCAACCTGCATTTCATGTACCAGGAAGTGCCGTTTCTCGACCGCTTCAAAGCTGCCGCTGCGGACGGATTTCGCGCCGTTGAAATCTGCTTTGCCTATGATGTTGGTCTAGAAGCGGTGGTGCGCACCCTGGAAGAAACGGGACAGGACCTCGTTTCATTCAATTTCCCGGCAGGCGCGCTGCGCATGGGAGAAGTTCGCGGTCTGGCCTGTCACCCTGACATGGAAGACGAATTCGACGCCCAGATGCACGAAGGTCTGGACTGGGCCAAGGCGACCGGTGCGCCGCAGGCCATTGCGCCCCTTGCGGGCATGATTCCTGCGGGCGCCAATGCGGCGACCTGCCTGGAGATCTATATTGCAAATGTGGCCCGCTGGGTCCCGGAACTGGAAGCGGCAGATTTCACGCTTCTCATTGAACCCAACAATGCTCGCGAACATCCCAATTACCTGCTGACCAAAATGGACATTTGCCGGCAGATTGTGGATCGCGTGAATTCTCCGAACGTTCAGCTCCTCTTCGATACCTATCATACCCAGATTATGGAAGGAGACCTGGCCATGTCTTTCGCAGCCCACCAGTCGCGGATCGCCCATATCCAGCTTGGGAACAATCCCGGCCGTCATGAACCTGATATCGGGGAGATAAATCACAATTATCTCTTCGAGATTTTTGCTGAGAACAGATATAGTAACTGGATTGCCGGGGAATATTTTCCGTCGGCTGATACGCGCAGCGGCTTGAAATGGCTGAGAGATGATAATGGGCGGAACAATTTCAGCTGGACTTTTCAATGAAATAGGTATCCGGAACAAAAAGTTACAAACTAAAAATCAACAGCAAAAAAAGCGAACCAGAAAAACAGGGTCAGCAACATGGGAATGAGATATTTCGGAACCGCCGTCCAACGCCGTGAAGACGAGCGCCTGGTTACAGGTCATGGTCAGTATGTTGACGATATCGACATGGTCGGCATGCTTCACGGGGCGTTTTTGCGCGCGGAAGTTTCTCATGCCCGTATCAACAGCATCGATACGAGTCAGGCGGAAGCCCTGGAAGGTGTCGTCAAGGTCTACACCCTCGCCGAACTCGGGAGGGAATATCTGACCAAACCAATGACGACCGCCTATCCCTC